>JANOUJ010000141.1:0-2209 GCA_031416815.1 Chitinophagaceae bacterium | reverse complement strand
AAGGCAAAAGCATAGTCGCCTTTTCAATCACAAAAACTTTTCCATCGAGCCCGCTTAAAATTAACCGTATTGGTTGCTTAACCCGTTCTTCGTATTCAACTAAACTCTGCCGGCACATACCACAGGGCGATATAGGATGATTGCTTTCTCCCTGTGTATTGTCGTAGCTGATAGCGATCGTATCCACCGCAATATTGGGATACAGCGAAGCCGCTGACGCCAGCAATACTCTTTCAGCACAAATACCAACGGGGTATGAAGCATTTTCCTGGTTGGTGCCAGCCACAATTTCACCGTTTGCCAATTTGGCCACGGCACCTACATTAAAGTTTGAATAGGGGGCGTATGCTGTGGAAGTAACTTCCCTGGCTTCATTTAACAACCAGGCGTCTTTTTCATCCAATTCGGAAATTGAATTAAACACCTCATAGGAAAACCGGTATTCTTGTTTATTCATAACCTAAATTTACAGTTATTTTGTCCAGATAAAAATCCTCCCTGGTTACAACAGGGAGGATCTATGCCTCTTTATAATGAATATCAAAAACTCAGATTCAGTAAATTATTTGATCCATCGGAATAACCGGTTCCAGCGTGGGCCATTTTCGTAGCTGAACCAGATAAGGGATGCTTTACCTACCACGTGATCTTCCGGTACAAAGCCCCAAAAACGGCTGTCAAGTGAATTAAGACGATTATCTCCCATCAACCAGTAATAGTTCATTTTAAAAGTGTAGCTGGCTGCCTCTACCCCATTAATAAAATATTTCCCTCCCCGGTTCTCAAATTTATTGGCTTCATAAACTTCAATACATCGCTGATAACGAATAATATTATCGGGCGTTAGTTGTATACTTTCGCCTTTTTTTGGAATCCAGATGGGCCCGTAGTTATCTGCTGACCAGGTTCTCCCTGTTGAATCATCATAATAGGGAAACAGATCATTGCTATGGTCTGATACAATATCACTCAGTATGTAATCTCCGCCCAGTGGCAGTTTTAAATTTTTCATTTCTTCATTGGTAATATTTACGTGGTAAAGATTATTGTTAACCTGTCTTATATCTACCTGGGATAAACGCACATGAATACCGAAGTCCTTTAGTTTTTCGGCTAATTGATCTTCGTCCATATAAATACCGGCAGGTGTCTGAAGTTTATAGAATCGTTCTGATTTGGGAAAATAATCTTCCGGCTTTCCGTTAACGTTAAGTTTACCATTAATGATCTGTATATTATCTCCTGCAATACCAACACATCTTTTAATAAAATTTTCTCTTTTATCAACCGGCCTTGTTGTGATCATGTCGCCATAATCCTGCCATACTCTTTCACGCCCAATTTCTCTTACCTCCTGGTAATAAGTTTTTTGAGAACCGTGCAGTTCATCATTAATCAACGTATCGTTTACAGGAAAGTTAAAAACGACTGCATCATTTCTTTTTACAGGGCTTGCAAACCAGCGTGTATAAGGAATATATATCCACTCAACATAAGATTTTGTGTTTAGAAATGGAATGGTATGATGAACAAAGGGCATGGCAATGGGCGTGTTGGGAATGCGTGGGCCGTACGCCATTTTACTTACAAATAAAAAATCATTAACCAGCAATGTTTTTTCTTCTGAAGGGGTTGGAATTGTATACGCTTCAAACACAAAAGTTCGGATGAGTGTAGCCGCAACAATGGCAAATGCAGCTGCATCGATCCATTCCCTGGCACTGGATTTTTTGTAATTTTTTACAACAGCAGTGCCGGCATACCTTTCAGATTTCGAATATCCCAGGTAAGGAAAATAAATAAATGGGAAAAAAACTGCTGCTGCATGGTGCCAGAAATTAAAGCGGCCGAAATGCTCTACAAATTTTATACAGATCCAGATGGTGATGAATTGACCGGCAACGGGAATAAACTGAAAAAAGAACCAATATTTTTTTAGTTCCATTTTTTGTACCATACACCAGGTATTGTAAAAAGGTATCAAAGCCTTCCATGGCGCAATGCCCGCTTTTTTAAACATCCCGTACATACCAATGTGCCAGCCCAGGGCCCCTACAATAAAAACGATCCAGCCAATACTCATGCGTTAGATTTTAGATGTGCCAAAAATACCATAATAAAGCATTTAATAAATATTTATGCAAATAATGTTTTGAAATGTTTAACAGAATTGCTAGTGCCGCGCCAGTATGGAATTAATGCATACGCT
>JANOUJ010000140.1:0-7225 GCA_031416815.1 Chitinophagaceae bacterium | reverse complement strand
GTTGACAGTGCAAATAAAATTATTGTACTTGCCGGAGAAATATATTCTGATCTGAATGTAAATTCATTTTTAGCAAGCCGCAAGCCGGTGATGATCATTCACCGGGATGGCGATAGTACTTACATTGCTGCAGATACACTTTTTTCGGGCCTGCGCAAGTATGATAGCCTCGAAAGAAAGATCACTACACAAAGAGATACTTTAAAAACAACGTTGGTAATAAAAGCCAATGATAAGGATTCTTCCATCCGATACTTTATTGGGTTTCACAATGTGCGTATTTTCAATGATTCACTGCAGGCAGTCAGCGACAGCCTCCACTACTCTACTATCGATTCTACCTTTAAATTATTTGGCGAACCGGTTGTGTGGAATGACAAATCACAGATCACCGGTGATACCTTATTGATGTTTACGCAGAATCAAAAACCAAAACGGCTGTATGTTTTTAATAACGGAATGATCATTAACAGAACAAATGAAGGCATGTTTAACCAGATCGGCGGAAGAACGCTGAACGGATATTTTGTTGATGGGTCTATTGATTATGTACGGGTAAAGGGAAGCCCCGCAGAGAGTATTTTTTATCCGCAGGACGATGACAGCGCTTATGTAGGTATGAACCGCAGCAGTGGCGATGTAATTGATGTTTATTTTGTAAAGAAGGAACTGAACAAGGTGAAATTTGTAAATAATGTTGACGGTGTTTTATATCCCATAAAAGATGTGCCTGCTGATAAAAAAGAATTAAAAGGTTTTAAATGGCTTGATAACCGGAGGCCAAAAAATAAACTGGAGCTGTTTGAATAAACTGGCTTGGTCCTCTTATGACTGAAGCAAGAATTATTTTAATTTAGCCAGCGCCCTTTTGATTTTCTCAATTCCCTTTTCAATATTCTCCATGCTGTTGGCAAAAGAAATGCGTATGCAGTTTGGCTCACCAAACGCAGAGCCCGTAACCGTTGAAACGTGTGCCTTGTTGAGTAAATACATACAAAGTTCATCTGCATTTTCGATTGTATCATCTCCATCAGCCTTACCAAAAAAATGATTCACCTGCGGAAAAACATAAAATGCTCCTTCAGGCTCACTGCAAACAATGCCCGGTATTTCAGCAAGCAATTCCATAACCCGTCGTCTCCGGTTGGTGAATTCGGCTAACATCATGGCAGTGGGTTGCATATTGCCCGTTAATGCAGTTATGGCAGCCCTTTGTGTAACTGCATTGGCACCACTGGTTACCTGTCCCTGTATTTTTTCGCATGCCCGGGCTACGGTTGCATGTGCAGCAATATAACCAAGGCGCCAGCCCGTCATGGCATAACCTTTACTTAAACCATTGATGATAACAACGCTGTCTTTTATAAAATCGAATTCAGCAATACTGTGGTTCTTGCCCACAAAATTTATATACTCATATATCTCATCACTCATGATAAAAACACCTGGATGCTTTTTAAAAACTTCTGCCAATGCACGCAATTCTTCTTTTGAATAAACCGCACCACTGGGGTTACAGGGGGATGAGAACATGAACAGCTTTGTTTTTTCTGTGATGGCCGCTTCCAGTTCTGCTGCTGTAATTTTATAGCCATTGTCAATAGACGTTTTCACAATTTTCACCGCTCCCCCAGCCATGCGTACAATTTCTGAATACGTGACCCAGAATGGAGTAGGAATGATCACTTCATCCCCTTTATCAACAATGCTCATTACCGTATTGTAAATGCTTTGTTTGGCGCCGGTGCTTACAATGATCTGGTCAGGCGTATAATGCAGGCCACTGTCTCTTTTCAGTTTTGTACAAATGGCCTCACGCAGATCGGGATAACCGGCAACCGGGGTATAATGACTATAATTTTCGTCAATAGCTTTTTTTGCTGCAACCTTAATATGGTCTGGCGTATCAAAATCAGGCTCTCCCAAACTAAGGTCGGTAATATCAAAACCCTGTGCCCTTAATTCACGGGCCAGTTTGGCCATTTTTAAAGTTTCTGGTTCGTTAAAGCGTTGGAGTAAAGAAGATAATTGCATTAGTGAGCTTTTGGTTGCAGGCAAAAATAGTAATTATACATCAGCCTTATTGTTCTTTTGCACGCCATCCTTCAGCAGACAGCCTGTCTGGATTCATCGGGAGTTTGCGGGTGAAGCATCGTACGTAAATATAACCGGTGATAGATCGGGTTTTATTTTATAGTTACGTTTCAATTCATGATCATAAATAACCCTCCCCAGGTTTTTCATAAAAGGAAAGCCCACGGTTTTGTAATCGTATCGATCGTCGTTTAAAATACCATCGCTGTTACAGTAAATAATTGCAGAAACAAAGAACTCGATTTTGTTTTTATAATCAACAACATAAGCAGCATCTATCAGGTGCCCGTAAGCATCCCCAACTTTATTGAATATGCGGATATTGGTCTCAGGCTTTATTTTTTCTGCACCGTAAAATAAAAACTTGCAGTAGGTTGCCCAATAATTTTCAGGGTCTGCCGCATACGGCGGGTAAAGGCTTTCAGTAGGATACTGGCTCATGTATTGCAAAACAAAGCGCCGGTCATCCTCAGAAATATTAAACCTTTCCCTGGCTTTTACTTTTTCCGGAAATACAATGCTGATGACTATTTTGTGCAGGTCCTCCAATTCCAGCCTGTTCTTTTTAGAAAAATCCATCGGCCCGTTCTTTAATTTACCGCCCGAATAATAGCCAGCGCCCAGGCTATCTTTTCTTGCTGCATATTTAAGCGTACTGTTTTGTGCAGCCTGTTCATACAACAGCTTACCGTTGCTATCATAAAATTTCACAGGGTTCGTCCTCCTGTTTTCCGCTTCAGTTAAAAAAATATTCAACCGGTGCACTATCTGCACATCACCATATCCTTTCTTTTTCAATTCATCATTTATATACCGCTGCCCCAAAAATTCGTACAACCGGTTATAAGCATCATTGTCGCTTACCAGCAATATTTTTTTGATATAATGTGCAATGGATGGCTTTCCATCCATTGAAGTGGGATCGTTAAAAACGGCTGTTTGCCCGCTAAAAGCAACTTCCGACAGCATAGTAGTATTGCGGTCAATACCCAGGCCGGCTTCACCATTCGAACGGGCCTTTTCCTTTAATTCATTAAGTTTTTGCAGGGCCAATAAAACAATGGGGAGCTTAACGGTGGAGGCAGGGTAAAAATATTTACCCGGTTTTACATTAAAATAATGATTTATGAGATCCGGAGTTCCGTCGGTACGCCTGTTGATCTGGGTGTAAATGATCTGCACATTTTGACTATCCCGGTTCTTAAGTACCTCTCCAAAATACTGGGGATATTGCTGCAATAAAGTTTCCAGAAAAGCCGGGGGGCTTGCAGTGTCGGCGGAATTGTTTTCCTGTTTCGTTTCGGGCATCTTATCTGCTGTTTTTGAGGGTTTGATGGTACTGCAGGAAATAACGACAGCCAATCCTGTTAAAAAGCCAAGCATTCCATTATTTTTACAGATCATATAACCGGTTTACCCTGCAAATTGAATAAATTTCTAAAATTATTCCGCCTAAAAACTGAACAGGTTTTTCCCTATCTTTGCACACTTCTAAAAATTCAACAAAAGAAGTACTAAAACTACGTTATTATGAAACTAAAAGGGTTAGTCTGGTTTTTTACAATTGCACTTACGATATTATCACTTTGGGAATTATCCTACACCTGGGTAGTGCGTAGTTATGAAAACTCGGTTACAGCAAAAGCAACAAAGATCGTTAAGAAAGCATTTCCTGATTTAAAAGGCGATGAGCGGGAAGCGGCTATTGATTTCAGAAAAAGAAAGATACTCGACAGTACAGCTGAGCAAAAGATCTACCCCATTTTTGGAACAACCTACAAAGAGTGCAAGGCTAATGAATTAAACCTTGGTCTGGATCTGCAGGGTGGTATCAGTGTAACCATGGATGTAAGCCTTACTGACCTTTTAAAGTCTTTAAGCAATAATCCGAAAAACCCGGTACTGCTTAATGCTATACAAACAGCCACCGCCAATAAGGTTAACAGCGATGCTGATTACATTTCATTATTTACTGAAGCCTTCATTAAACAGAATGGTTCAGGTAAACTGGCTTCGGTTTTTGCAGGTGCCGAAAAAGAAGTAAAGCCTAATGACAGCGATGATGCAGTTTCTAAAAAATTAAAAGCTACAGCATCAGGCGCCATTAAGGAAACTTACAAGGTTTTGGTTAGGCGTATTGACAAGTTTGGTGTAGCGCAGCCCAATATCAACTACGACGAAAATAAAGGCATCATAAATGTTGAACTGGCTGGTATTACAGATATTGAGCGTGTGCGTAAGCAGTTGCAGGCTTCGGCACACTTACAGTTTTGGGAAGTGTACCGCATTGATGAACTTGCTACTTCTTTAAAACTGGCGGATGAAAACCTTCAGAATTATTTAAATGGTGTTTTGCCAGACAGTACCGGTAAAATTGATTCTTCTAAATTAACAGAGAATGTTAACCCGTTCTTTAAAGTAATAAACCCCCAAAATCCACAAACAGACCAGGCTACCGGCAAACAGTTCTTTGCTGCTAATATTGGTAGTGTGGCCTTGCAGGATACAGGTGTATTTTATGAATACATGAACAACGAGGTTGTAAAAAATGCGTTGCCGGCCGATGCTAAATTCTTATTGGGCATCGAAGAAAAAGCTGCTAAAGGAACACAAAGATTTTTTCAGTTATATGCTGTTAAAACCATGCCAGGCAGCGACAGGGCCCCGCTGGAAGGAGAAGGCGTAAGAACTGCCTTTCAGGCGTTTGACGAGAAAGGAAAGCCTTCCATTAAAATGGAGATGACGAGTGCAGGTGCAAAAACCTGGGCCAGGCTTACAGGAAAAAATGTTAACCGCCCCATTGCAATTGCATTGGATGAGATCGTGTATTCAGCACCAAACGTAAATGGACCTATTGAAGGTGGAAGCTCTGAAATATCAGGTAGTTTCACTGTACAGCAGGCGCAGGATCTCGCTGATCTGTTACAATCAGGTAAACTGGATGCTCCGGCCAAGATCGTTGCACAGCAGGTTGTTGGGCCAACCCTTGGCGCAGAATCTGTTCGTGGCGGCACGATGTCTTTTGGCATTGCCTTTTTGGTAATTTTTGTTTTAATGCTCGTGTATTACAACAATGGTGGCTGGGTTGCAAATATCGCTTTGATATTTAACCTGCTGTTCACCATCGGTGTATTGATATCGCTCCAGTTTACTTTAACCGCGGCAGGTATTGCAGGCCTGGTACTAACCATTGGCCTCGCAGTTGATACCAACGTAATTATATTTGAGCGTATCAAGGAAGAACTTATAAAAGGTAAATCATACCCGCTTGCGGTCAATGATGGATACAGGCGTTCGCTGGCACCGGTTATTGACGCTCACGTAACATCGTTACTCACTGCATTCATATTGTTCTACTTTGGTTTGGGCCCGGTACTTGGTTTTGCCACTACACAGATCATCGGTATTCTACTGTCGTTGTTTTGCGGTATCCTGGTATCACGTTTAATTACTGAAATATGGACCAACAAGAACCGTCACTTCAATTATTTTACGGGCATTTCCAAAAGGATATTCAAGCATGCCAGCTATAAATTTATTGAGCTAAGAAAATATGCTTACATCGTTTCTTCGATTGTATTTATTGCAGGTATTTTATCTTTCTTCAATGGTTTTCACCTGGGTGTAGAATTTAAAGGAGGTCGCAGTTACACCGTTCAGTTCGATAAAAATGTGAAGAACGACGAAATAAGAGACGACCTTAAAACAGCCCTTGATGGCGATAATGTAACCATTAAAACTGTAGGCGATAGCCGCCACCTGAACATTACAACGGCTTACCTGAAAGACGATGACAAAGCTGACAGTGCTGTAAAAACCAGGTTGTTTCAGGGCCTTAAAAAAGTGTTGCCAGCCAATACTACTTACGAGCAGTTTACCAAAAATAATTTACAGGGCTACTCTACCGTACAGCCCAGTATATCAGACGATTTGAAGCGTGGCGCAGTAAAAGCAACCCTTTTTGCCATCCTTGCTATATTCATATACATCTTTATCCGCTTCCGCGACTGGAGGTATTCAGCAGGTACCATTGTTACATTACTGCACGACGTATTTATTACGCTTGCTGTGTTCTCATTCTTTAAGGACATCGTGCCTTTCCCGCTGGAGATAGATCAGCACTTTATTGCAGCCATTTTAACTGTTATTGGTTTCAGTATGAACGATACTGTAATTGTATTTGACCGTATCCGTGAGTACAGCCGTGATATGAAAGGCGCTACCAAAACCACCATTATCAACAGGGCCATTAACGATACGCTTAGCCGTACCGTAATGACCTCATTAACGGTGTTCTTAACCATCCTGATACTCTTCATCTTTGGCGGAGAGGTAACCCGTGGTTTTGCATTTGCTATGTTGATTGGTGTGTTAACCGGTACCTACTCTTCTATTTTCGTAGGTGCACCAATACTGGTTGAATTTGCAAAAGACAAACCTTTGGGCGCTGCTGCAGAAGTTGTAAAAGAAAAAAAGAAAACTGTATAATTTTTTATTCAGATTATAGATGAAGAGCCTCGTTTTTACGGGGCTCTTCCTTTTGGAATTTATTTAAAGTTGAGTCGTTAATCATTTATGTGTAGAGCTTTTTACTCAGCGCTTCCCCAATACTTTGTTGCTTTTAGTTGTTTTGTCCAAGCATTCATACTTGTTATTAATCCAACAATAAACAAATAAAACGGACCCGTGTTTGCACTCCTAAAAGCTATTAATCCCAAAAAATAACATGCTGCAATCAGTTGATGATAGCCAAAGATCGAGGTTGGAATACATTTATGATCAATACAGCCCACTATTGTACGGCGTTATTCTGAAAATTCTGGCAGATGAAAGTGAAGCGGAAGCCATACTAATAAAGTCATTTAATCTTTTCTTTTCAAAAAAAATAACTGCGGATAATAACAAACTAATTTTTTTTCATCTTTTAAACGTAGCCATCCTTGTAACAGCTGAGCATGTCAGTATCCCAAAAGTTGAAATAGGGAAGATGATTCTTAAAGATCTGCAAACGTAAAATGCAGTATGACCAACAATGGCGATCCTTATGAAAATGCGGTAGCAGAAAGAGTAAATGGAATCTTAAAACAAGAATTTATGATTGATGCTCACCATCAAGACACAGCACTCATGA
>JANOUJ010000139.1:0-4417 GCA_031416815.1 Chitinophagaceae bacterium | reverse complement strand
TTTGCAGCTGGCTAAAAATTCATTTTTAATTTTTTCCAATTCGGTTTTCTCTTCTCCTTTCTTTTTGTATTCCCGCAAATCCACCTGAACATAGATCTCATCTGGTATCACATCCATCTCGGCGCTGCCAGTTACGGAAATGGTTTTTGGAAAGGGATAACAGCCTGGTTGTGTTGAAGATGAGTTTTGTGCAAACAGCGAGTTAAGAAATAAAAGACTTGTAAATAGCGTTGCAATCTTTTTCATGGCTTTAGTTTTAGTTGGATGAATTAAATGACAAAGGTGACAACATCACCGGGTTATCAAATTTTCCAATAAATATAAAGACTAAGATAGCTAGTTGAAAAATATAAAGTTATTTTAACTTCCTGATAACAGCCTTCACCTGCTTTTTCATCACATCCAGATCCGCAAGTTGCTGTTGTATAAAGTTATTATCTTCCAAACGGCCAATTACCTTGTTCATTTCTCCGTTGGTATCATAGATCATTTTTCGGAAAGGATTACTGTAATCTTTCGCCCTGGAATCGAAAATTCCTTTGCACATCCATTCTTTTGTGGTAAGAGCCTGTTGCAATAATTGTTTGAATAAGGCAGGCGTAAACTGCCTGGGAGTTATATTGAGGATTTCCAGCATCGAAGTATATCCATGATTTAACCTGTCAGTTGTGTAAGCAATGCCCTGTTGCCTGTAAAAGTCATGCAGTTCAACCCAGCTTTTTACTTTGCCCGATCTTACATTTCGCTTTACATTTTCTATTGCCTCTTTTTGAATTAACTGCCCGCCTGCGTTCAGCCATTCACTGCGTTGCACTTTAGCTGAAAGCGTTTTCTTAAAAGCAGTAAAGTCAGCAAACTTATTGGTTTGAAAATGGTTAAGCAATTCTATACAACCATAATATTGAATCAGTTCTTTAAAAATTGCAACAGCCTGTGGCACTTTATGAAGCTCTGTTTTTCGCTTTGTGTTTTCCCATCCCTGAATTTCAGCAATGCCCGAATTATCAACTTTCAATTTGGCAAGGAGTTGTAAAGAGTCAAACAGTTCATTGATTGTGTCCGGCGCCAAAAAATTGTATTCGATCAGTTGTATTTTTTCTGTTCTTCTGTCACGGGCAATGTATTTCCATTCATTACGTGCCAGTGCATACATGTTGTACATAAACCAATAACCCGGTATTACCACCAATTTATCATGCGCCACATCATTACTTACCAGGCTAAAGGGAACAGGGATATTCAGCTCAGCAGGAAAATCGCCTTTGGCAATAATGGTAAACGATGCAAATTTGGAATTGTGTTTTAAACTTACACATAGGCCTGGCCAAAAGCCACGTCCTGCAATAATTTCCCCATCTGCAGCACGGCTGTTGTGATTGCTGCCAATAGTTGCACCTGCAGCCATATTGCTTTGTCCCATCACCAATGCAGCGCATAAAAATGAATTGTTGTGATGCTGCTCATGAGCAGGAAAGATCAATGAATTTAAAACCTCGCAGCAGGAAATGGTGGAATTATTGCCCAGGTAAGAATTGATCAGCCTGGCACCATATTTTAACTGCGAATGAGAGGCCATTACAAAACGAACTGCCTTAACGCCATAAAATATACGGCAGCCATACCCTACAATGCCGTTCACCAGTTCGCAACCTTCGCCTATCTGTGATGTTCTTTTTTCGTCACTGTTAACGGTGAGGTTCTTTAATTTATTGGCGCCTTTAAAATAAGCATCGGTACCAACCCATACATCTTTAATGATCTTACAATTTTTAATGACGGTCCGGTCGCCGATCTTTCCATAGTAGCCACGCTGTTTATCATATCGTTTTTCTGTAAATTCTTTAAATTTATTAAGCAGCGCATCATCTTCTCTATATTTACTCCAAAGCCAGGCATCGCCCGCAAGCATACCATTAAAAGGAATTACGCTCCGGCCGCCTGCTTCATTGCACAGCTCCATCCAAACCCTTGTCTTTTCATCTTCACCATCTTTTAAAATGCCGTTACCGAATTTTGAATAATCTGTGGTAGCCAGTTCATTCACATTGGCGATCATTACTTCGTTACCAATAATATAATGACTAAGATAATTTACGTGATCAATGCAAACATTATTGCCAATATCGCTGCTGATGATGGTGCTGTTGTATAAACCAACCGACATGCGCAGGTTATGAAACTCCAGGTAAAAAGATTCGAGCTTTCCTATACGGACCAATCCATGAAACTTACAGTTCCTTACCAGCTCCGGATTAAATTCTTTGGCAACAAATACTTTATTCCAGTCATCAGATGTGTTTCGGTTCCGTATGAGGGCCTCAATATCCTGTGCAGTAAGTTTGCGGTAATCAATGCCATTTTTGTTGTGAAGGTTCCGCAGGTGGTATTCATCCTTGCCTTTTGGAATATATTTTTCATCTACAAAATTGTAGCCAAGATCATTAACCGGATGTTTTTTGATGATGTTCATAATACAAGTTAGTCGTTTATGGTTTGTGGTTATAAGAGTCTGTTGGTTTTAGGCATAACAACAAGCTACAAACCCTAAACTACAAACAATTTACTCCACCGTCACACTCTTCGCCAAATTCCTCGGCTTATCTACATCAACACCTTTGGCAATGCCAACATAGTAGCTTAATAATTGCATAGGTATGGTGCTCAACATGGGCGCAATTATCTCATCGGCTTCAGGAATATAAAATACATCATCTGCCATGCCCGGAATCACTTCATCACCTTCTGTAATAATAGCGATCACTTTTCCTTTGCGGGCTTTTATCGCCTGTATATTGCTCACAATTTTTTCGTGGTACGAGTCTTTGGTAGCAATAAATACAACCGGTAAATTCTCATCAACCAGGGCAATAGGGCCATGTTTCATTTCTGCAGCAGGATAACCTTCGGCATGTATATAAGAGATCTCTTTTAATTTTAAAGCGCCTTCAAGTGCAATGGGAAAATTATATCCACGACCAAGGTACAATGCATCAGATGCGTCTTTGTACTTTAAGGCAATTGCCTTCAGCGCATCAGCATTTTTTAAAATAGCATTTACTTTTTCAGGTACCGCTTCCAGTTCAAACAACAGGTGGTGATACCGTTCTTCACTAATGGTTTTTCTCTCTTTTGCAATTTTTAATGCCATCATGATCAACACCGCCAACTGACCCGTAAATGCTTTGGTAGATGCCACACCGATCTCAGGACCGGCATGTGTGTAAGCGCCGCCATCGCTGATACGGGCAATAGAAGAACCAACCACATTAACCACACCAAAAATAATGGCGCCGTTTTCTTTGGCTCGTTCAATGGCCACCAATGTGTCAGCAGTTTCACCACTTTGGGAAATGGCAACAATAATGTCGCCTTTGTTTACGATGGGATTCCGATACCTGAATTCAGATGCATATTCCACTTCTACAGGAATACGGCAGAGTTCTTCAATAATATACTCAGCCAGCAAGGCAGCATGCCAGCTTGTGCCACATGCTACCATGATGATGCGTTGGGCATTTTTAAAAGACGCAATATTATCCTGGATGCCTTTCATGGTTATGGTTCCCAACGTAGCATCTAATCTTCCCCTTAAACAATCATGTATGGTGCTGGGCTGTTCAAAAATTTCTTTCAGCATAAAATGATCATAACCGCCTTTCTCAATTTCGGCAAGTTCCATATCAAGCTTGGTAATAAACGGAGTAATTTTTTCGTTGCCCAGGTTTTTTAAAATGAGTTCATCAGGCCGAACAATGGCCAGTTCATAATCATTTACATAAACAACTTCCTTGGTGTATTCCAGCATGGGCGATGCATCGGAGCCTAAGAAGTGTTCGCCTTTGCCTACACCAATAACCAGCGGACTTCCTTTTCTGGCCGCAATAATGGTATCCGGACTGTCAGCGTCCAGTAATAAAATAACATAAGCACCCGTGACTCTTTTCAACGCAACCCTTACAGCTTCTTCCAGGTCGCACTGGTTATTCTCTTTAATGTCCTCAATAAAATTCAATAACACTTCCGTATCGGTATCGCTGGTAAAAGTATAACCTTTATTATCGAGTTCTTTTTTTAGCTGTGCATAATTTTCAATAATACCATTGTGTATCATTGCTAATTTGCCACTGGCCGAAGTGTGTGGATGTGCATTTCGGTCGCTCGGTTCGCCATGCGTGGCCCAACGGGTATGGCCAATACCAGTATGTGCATGCAGGTCTTTTCCTAAAATAGCTTCTTCCAGTTCTGCAACACGGCCTTTCTTTTTGTAGACTTTTAATCCGCTGTTAAGCAAAGCAACACCTGTACTGTCGTAACCACGGTACTCAAGTCTTTTTAAACCCGTTATTACAATTGGATAAGCTTGTTTTGGGCCGGTATATCCTACAATTCCACACATAGTTTCTTAATTTTTTTTATG
>JANOUJ010000138.1:0-18962 GCA_031416815.1 Chitinophagaceae bacterium | reverse complement strand
GGTGTTGAAGAAATTGATACGGTCATGAAACTAGGTATGGCTCACCCGATGGGACCGCTGCAACTTGCAGATTTTATTGGTTTGGATGTATGCTATTCTATTTTAAAGGTATTGCAGGATGGATTCAGAACCTCAAAGTATGCTCCATGCCCGTTGCTGGCAAATATGGTTTTGGCTGGTAAACTTGGCGCAAAAAGCGGCGAAGGATTTTATACCTATACTGCAGGAAGTAAGGACCTGGTGATTAGTGAGCGGTTCAAAAAATAAACACCATGAAACTCTTTCTTCTTATACTTGGCTGCAAACCTGAAGGCAGAAATACCGAACAGCATGATACGTTTTTTGGGATCGGCAACTCATTGGCCGATCTTTTACCACAGATAAAACAATTCTGGCCTGATGGTGGCAAAATTCATATTGACTCCTGGCGTGAAGTGACAGCAGTAGATGGGTTTACAATACAGGTGGCACCTAAATCAGAAGACCGACGCGAAAACAAATTATTCTTTTTAAATCTTGGAGGTTATAAACCCAACGACCTTGAAGAATATCATTACAAATTACTTTCAGTAGCCGACACAAAAACGGCAGCCATACAATCTGCAAAGCAAACAGCTTTTTACCTGCATACCGGTTTTAAAGGTGCTACATCGCACATTGATGATAAATACGGCGTTGACGTAGATGATGTTTACGAAATAGCAGATATTTTACCGCCGGCTATAAAAGATCAATACAGTCTTGTGATTGAAAAGAAAAAGGGTGTATTACCTGATGATGAACTGCATATTGGTTATGTAACGCTTACAAGTCTAGAGGTATCCTGATAAATTCTGTTACATTTTTTCAATTTATTATTTACTTTTAGTTTCATATGGCTACAAAAGAAAAAAAGATTGATGCCTACATTGCCAAATCTGCTGCCTTTGCAAGGCCCATTTTGCTACATCTACGGGAACTGGTTCATAAAGCCTGCCCTGATGTGGAGGAAAAAATGAAATGGAGCTTTCCGCATTTTGATTACAAAGGCGAAATGATGTGCAGCATGGCTGCATTTAAACAACACGCTACATTTGGCTTTTGGAAAGCAGCGTTAATGAAAGACCCGGTACTTGTAGAAACTGCGAGGTCAGAAACAGCAATGGGCCATTTGGGAAAAATTACTGTCCTCAAAGATCTTCCATCTGATAAAAAAATAACAGCCTGGATAAAAGAAGCTATGCAGCTTACAGATAAGGGCATTAAGCTACCGGCCAAAGCAAAAACAACGGATAAAACCGAACTGGCAGTACCTGATCATTTTACAAAAGCATTGGCCAAAAACAAAAAAGCAAAACAGGTTTTTGAAAATTTTGCGCCCTCTCATAGAAAAGAATACCTGATGTGGATCACAGAAGCAAAGACTGAAGAGACAAGGAACAAAAGAATGCAAACTGCAATAGAATGGATCGCTGAAGGGAAAGGCAGAAACTGGAAATATGCCAGTAAATAACTGAACCAACTTTTCCAAAATTATTAATTGCTACCATTCAAAACCAGGCATCACAAAATAAAATATGCTCCACCATTTGTCTTCCCGGCTCATATACAGTTTATATGGACCTTCGTAATGTATTATCTCTCCGTTTTCCATTACCGCATCGTACTTAAGCATCCCTTCTATATGGCCGATGCCACGGCCTTTATCTTGTAGTTGAAATTTTATTTCGTCAATATTATAGCCATCGTTCTTAAATTCAATAAATGCTTCAAAAAAGGGCTTTATTTTCTCTATAAAAACTGGCCTTTCTAATTGCCTTCCATCGGGAGTAATAAATAAATAGGCAAGTTCAGAACTGAATTCATCAAAATCCCTGGTAAACCAATGCCGAAAAAAATCGTGTGCATTTTTCCCTATATCCACTTTATCATTTGGGTGAAACTCTTCATAAATAAAATTACAAGCCATGCCTGCCACCGGAGTTTTTTCAATTTCGTGTGCAAATAATTCTTCTGTTAAAAATTTGTAAATCACTTCGTCGGCATAGGGACCATCACAAATATTCAATCCAATGTTATGTTCACCCATGATGTCTGTGATCCGTTGTAGTTCCGCCGTTATTTCCGAAGCATTTAAATCAACCGCAGGCTTATAATCGGGCTTACCAATTCTCTCATAAACCGTTGTATATTCAGCGTTAGCGTGGGCATCCTCAAACGCCATCATGTTCTTTAAAAACTGGTTTTCGATTTCGGGCGGCAAATCAGCACTACTGTCCATAAAAAACCCGTCGCCAAACTGCGCTTTAAGTTTAAGTTTTAAAAAATCATTTTCTATCCGTAAATTTTCCTGCGGATCATCAGAGAACAACTCGTCTTTTTCCATAAAAATAATTTAGTTTAGATTAATGCAATCTCTGCCAAAGTTTTAAACTTTGGTAAAGATTACTTTACTTTTTTGCCGGACTGACTAAAGCATACGAATCATCGATCAGCTCTTTTAATTGTTTTGCAGATAACCTGCCATCTACAATAATGGTATTCCAATGCTTTTTATTCATGTGATAGCCCGGTAAAATACTATCCGGATATTCTTCCCTTAACTGTATTGCTTTATCAGGGTCGCACTTTACATTAAACTGCAGCGGAGAACTGTCTAAGCCAGCCAAAAAGAAGATTTTTTCCTTCATTTTAAACACCAGTGTATCTTCTCCAAAAGGAAAACCTTCTGTTACAGAAGGCTTTTGCAAAATATAATCACGAATGGTTTCAATATTCATGTCAGGAAATTTTCTCTTTAGCTTCCTCCAGTTTTTTACCAATCTGCCCGGTCAGTATATGCCAGAACATTACAAAATCGCTGCCCAAACTGTACAATGGATAGGTAAAAGTGGCAGGTTTATTTTTCTCAATAAAAAAATGGCCCACCCATGCAAAGCCATACCCACAAACAGGTATCAGGGCCAGCATCCACCATTTTTGTAAAACAATAGCCACAACCAGGATAGTCAATAAACCGGCCGTGCCAATAAAATGAAGTGTGCGATTTGTAAGGTCACCATGCTCGGTCAGGTAATAAGGATAAAAACTCCAGAAACTTTTATACTTCTTTTCTGTTGCCATAAAATTGTTTTTAGAAAATTACTAAATACCTTTTTATTATCCGAGCTTTTTTACTAAAACATTTTGCATATCGTTCAGCCTGTAAAGCACTTCATCAAGCCGGTTTTTAGGGATGCCGGTTTTTATGATGCAGAACAACTGCATTTCCTGGGCAAGGGTATTGCAATTAAACTGTTTCAGTATCATCATCACATCATTCATCTGTGTGTAATCAAACTCAATGATATATACTAACTCCACCTGTTTTTGAACAATGGGAGTAACCTGCAATGCCATTGCAGCCGATGCCTTGTATGCATTTATCAAACCCGGCACCCCAAGCAAAGTGCCGCCCCAATAACGCACTACGATCACTGCAACATTAGTAAGTTCTTTACTGTCGATCTGCCCAAGTATGGGTTTACCGGCCGTACCCGAAGGTTCGCCATCATCAGACGAACGGAAATTATTTCCATCAGTTCCAATGCGGTATGCAAAACAATGATGCACTGCTTTGGTATGATCTTTCTTAAAGTCCTTTAGTCTTTGTTTGAAATCATCGGCAGTTTCGATGGGAAAAGCATAGGCAATAAATTTACTGCCCCGGTCTTTGAATGCTGCACTGGATGGTTTTTCAATTGTATAATAAAAGTCCCGTTCCGCCATTAAGTGAGTTTAATTGGATTTCTATAGAACGAAATAGTATCGGTTTTAATTTTCTGTTCTTCAACCGGTAAATGATCTTCTAAAACTGGCGCCATTAAACCATTGCCTATTGTTAATTGGCTGTTCCTTATCACTCTTGCCTCGTCCCATAATCCTTCGTCAATAAATGACTGCAGTAACTTTGATCCGCCTTCAATAATCACCGACTGCAGCTCCAATGTGTATAATGCATGTAAGAATTGGGGAATGAATTTTTCTTCCTTATCAATCTTATAAAAAGAAAGCATATCCCCTGTTACCTGTTTATGCTGATTGAGAACAATTGTTTTAACAGTTCCATCAAACAGTTTTAAGGATGATGGTAATTTCAAATCCATATCAATTACCAATCTTACCGGTTTATTGCCTATATATAACCTGGCGGTTAAAGCAGGATTATCAAGCAAAGCGGTATTTGTACCAACCATTATTGCAGTCTCTTCTGTTCTCCATTTGTGTACAAGCCGATTTGTAAATACATTACTAATGCGTAATCTCTTTAAATCTAAAGGCTCCAAAGTCCCCCCACCGGGGTCCCGATAGCTATCGGGAAGGAGGGCTGCTATTTTTCCATCACTGCTTTGTGCCCACTTTAAAATAATGTATGGCCTTTGCTTTTCGTGGAAAGTAAAAAAACGTTTATTCAATTCCCGGCATTCCTTTTCCAAAATGCCGGATGTAACTTGCACACCCGCAGCTTTCAAGCGTTCCATTCCTTTGCCGTCAACCGCTGCGAAGCTGTCACGGCAGCCAATAACCACTTCCGGAATATTATTATTAATGATCAGATCGGCACAAGGCGGCGTTTTACCATAATGTGCACAAGGTTCCAGCGAGACATAGAGGGTACTTTTTGCAATAAGCTCTCTATCTGCGCTGGCAACACTGTTTATACAATTCACTTCAGCGTGTACTGCTCCATATTGTTGATGATAGCACTCTCCTATAATTCTGTCGTCATGTACCAATACCGCTCCTACCATAGGGTTGGGCGCTACTTTTCCTGCGCCCATGGCTGCCAGTTGAAGGCAGCGCTGCATATATTGTTCATGCTTTAGCAAGTAACAAAAATAAGCATCCATAAATAAAGTATGTTTGCTTTAATGATGCTGAAAGAACTATACCGAAATTTTTTAGTGCAGTTACAAAAAATTTACAGCCTTAGCGAAGCTACAGTTATCACCGATTGGGCCTTTGAAAAGATGGCTTCGCTGAAGCGTTCGGATATCTTAAAAAATCCTGAGAAAGTAATTCCGCCTGCTGCTGATGAACTGATACAAAACACCCTGCAACAACTTTTACTGCATAAGCCCATTCAATACGTTTTGGGGGAAGCCTGGTTTTACCACATGAAAATAAAAGTGAATGAACATGTACTGATTCCACGGCCCGAAACTGAGGAACTGGTTGAGCAATTAATTAAAGACAGGAAATCAAAGCTTACTGACCCGGCTATTTTGGATATTGGGACCGGCAGCGGCTGTATACCGATTGCCATAAAAAAGAATTTACCTGCATCAAAACTTACCGCCATTGATGTAAGCAAACAGGCACTGGCAGTGGCAAAGGAAAATGCCCTTCTCCACAATGCAAATATCAGTTTTACCGAACTTGATTTTCTGCAGGAAACAAACTGGCCCACACTCGGCATGTTCGATATCATCATCAGCAACCCGCCATACATTCCCATTAATGAAAAAGAAAAGTTGGCTAAACACGTAACTGATTTTGAACCGCACCTGGCACTTTTTGTTCCCAACCGGTCGCCGTTGATCTTTTACGAAAAAATTGCAGCATTTGGTAGGGAACACTTACTACCAAATGGAAAAATTTACCTGGAAACCCATGAGGACCACGCCAAAGAAACGGCGGCGCTATTTCACAATTTTTATCAAACGGTGATGGTAAAAAAAGATATGTACGGAAAAGAAAGGATGATCATTATCACTGCTTGATATTAGCTGCCAGCTTGGCTTTGGCACGCTTGGCAGCCTCCATTATTTTAAAAGCCATACCATAGTAAGCACTTGTATCTACATTCATTACAACCGTAGGTGTGTCAATATATTTCTTATTGTTCTCCACTTCTTTTTTAAGTAAAGAATCAATGTACATCATATCTATCTGCTGGGTACCAATAAAAACTTTCTGATCCTTGGTAACTGTAACCACAATATTCTGGTTAACTTTAGTATCACTTTTACCTTTTGGATTACTCACCTTAACCACATTCGGATTGGCCAATGTAGAGATCAGCAAAAAGAACATCAGTAAAATGAAAAGCACATCATTCAGCGGACCAGCATCCACTTCATTGTGATTATCCCTTAAACGTTTTTTTAAACTCATTCTAAGTAATTATGAATTATGAGTTATGAATTATCTGGTCGGTTCCTGCAAAATATCTATAAAATCTGCGCTGGCCGATTCCATTTTATGTACTGTTTTATCAATTTGAGTATTCAGGTAACTATACCCTAAAAAAGAAATGATACCGATGATGAGGCCTGTTGCAGAGGTGATCATTTTTACATACATGGCATCCGCAATATCAGTGATGGAAGGATTGGTGGCCGTTGCAAAATCCCTCAACAACATTACCAGGCCAATGATGGTACCCACAAAACCAAACAGTGGCGCAATACGGGCAATAACAGAAAGCACCGGCAGATTTTTTTCCATCCGGTATACCTCAAGCTTGCCTACATTATCCATACTCTTTTCTATGGCTTCAATAGGCTTCCCAATACGTTGCAATCCTTTGTCGATCATTTTTGCAACCGGGTTGGGTGTATTTTTTGCAAGGCTCCGGGCTGCTGTTACATTACCATTTACAATATGGTCACGGATGATGTTCATAAAATTATCATCTATGTTACTGGCCTTGCGAATGGCTATCAGCCGCTCAATAAAAAAGAATATGGCCATGGCCATAAATACGGCCAGCGGGATCATCAACACGCCTCCTTTTACCAATAAAGAAAATAAAGATTCTTTTCCTGCTGAAGCAGTTGCAATACCTGTACTGTCTATCTGCAATAGAATATTAAACATGTGTGCCGGGTTTTATTTGTAACAATGTTTGCGCCATAATTATGCCAAAACTATTTCAATTATGCAATGAAACGAAACAAATTTGCAATAGCTGCATAACGAAATGTTAATCTTCCCGGTGAACCTTATCAATTGAAAAAGCTGGAAGGCAAATACTCCAGTATTCACAGGCTTCTTCAAAGGGATTGCTGTATCGCACCCGGCTTCCCTTTTTTATTAAAATACTTTGTCCGGCGCTTACTATAATTTTTTCATCATCAACTTCAAATAATTTTTTTCCCCTGCTCACCAATGTATATTCATCAAACTCGGGGTTTTGAAAAGGCTCACTCCACCCGGATGGCGCCATCATGTGTGCAACACTAAGGCCAGCCTCTCCAGTGGAAGCACCAATATGTTCTTCAATTAATTTGCCATCGGTAGTTGGAACCACAAATGGATTATCCTGTTTAAAAAATGGCATAAAAAAAAGTTTTAAAAAATAAAAGTGCCGCAAAAAACGGCACTCTACATTTTATGATTTGGAAATTATTTTTTCGATTCCAATTGCTGCATCGCCATTATCTGCTTCATGGTTTTTTCCATACCATCGCTGCCACCATCTAAAAATATAACATTGCCTTTTCCATACTCAGCAAAATTCTTAATGGCTTCAACCCACATACTGAATAAGATTACGTTCGTATCCAGATTAGCCTGCTTCATTTCGTTGGCAGCCTGGCTCATCCCTTTGGCTACTTCTTCCCTGAACAAAGCCACACCCTGTCCACGTAACTGAGCCGCCAGTCTTTCTGCTTCCGCTGCTATCTTAATCGCATTACCTTCCGCTTCGGCTGCTTTTGTTTTGGTGATCAACAAAGCCTGACCTTCATTTTCGGCAGCAGCTTTTAAGTTATTACTGGCAACCACTTTACTCATACTGGTAATAATGGCCTCATCAAAAGTGATGTCATTAATTTGAAGATCCTGCAGGTGATAGCCCCATCCTTCCAACGCCACATCCACCTGTTCTTTCACATTCTCTACAATATCACGGCGCACATTTAACACTTCGGCCTGCCGCTTTGTAGATACAAAAGCACGGATACTTCCCTCCACCGTTCGTATCAAAGCCTGCATCAGGTCTTTTTCGCTGATGAATTTAAAAGCAACTTTCTGAATGGTTTCCTCCTGCTCGTTTTGTACGGAATACAGCAGCATCGATTTAAAATAAACATTTGCCTGGTCAACGGTTACTGCCTGAAACTCCAGTTCAACCGAGCGATTCTGCACGCTTACTTTTTTAAATATCTGCTCCAGGAAAGGAATCTTAAAATTCAGTCCCGGCCGCATGATACGCCGGTATTTACCGAACATGGTGACCACGCCAATAAAACCCTGGTTAATGGTAACAAAGCAACCGAGTAGGGCAAATACCAACACTACGACCCACCAATACTCTTTTAAATAATCCATAGTTGTAAAATTTGTGTTGAAGATATATATTTTTTTATGTACGGGGCAGGAAATCTTTATTCGGCCGCGTAGGCATGTTTTACGCCAAAAGCGTTCGGGGCATGCTCGTACTGCTGCTATTTTATTGGCCCGACTTGGTGAAAAACTGATAAGAAAACGGGCTAAAATATGCCTTTACATAATTACAAAGAAAATTTACAAGATTATTCCTGTAACTTTTTTTTTGCGCCGATATGGCTTTTATCAACCTTCAAAAAAAATGTATGGCATGGTATTTATTGGGTTAGAAGTAATTTCACTTTAACCAAATATTTATATCATGAAAAAGATCATCAGCCTACAAACAAAAAAAGTATTTAACAGGCTTTCGTTACTAATGGCTACACTGGTATTATCTCTTTACAGTTTTGCCCAGGAGAAAAAAGTTGACATAGACATCAATACAAAATCAGAAAATGATAACTTCTTTATGCAACCCTGGGTTTGGGTTGTTGGTGTTGCCGTTTTTTTACTGTTGCTGGTAGCATTGCTGCGTGGCAATAGTTCAAAAAAATAATAACGTCTTTTAGCCTAACAAAAAGAGAGCCTTGCTTATGCAAGGCTCTCTTTTTGTTTAATAAACAGGCAAATCTATTCTACTTCAGTACTTTTAGTAACAGTCACTTTATCGGTACGTGTAGCAGTACTGCTGTTATTGTTACTGCTACTGTTCGATCTTACTAAAGCCACAATTAGCAAAATCAAAATACCTCCCCCGACAAGCCATACCCATGGTTCAGTGTACCATGTTTCCGTTTCAGTTCTACTGGTTGTTGTTGTGGTAGCAGTCATAGTGCTATCCTGTGCCCATGCTATGGCCATTGTTACGGTTAATACACATAACATAAAAACCCGCTTAAAAAGCATGGGTGTAGTTAAAGTTTTCAAATCTTTAAAGTTTTTTGGTTAAAAAATACGCATCCAAAAAGCCGTTTTACCGGCCTTTACATAGTATAAGACTCGCAGGAAAAGAAAACAGTTGCGTATTGCCCAATATTATTTTTTCTGGCCCCAGGAGAATTCCGCCAGGAACTGATCAATCCTTTAGTTTGAGGTCAATTTGAGAAATCAATCATTATCAGAACGGAATTACCTCAGCCTTGCAGCGCACGGTAAAACATTACGTCTTAAAAATCTCCACACGCACAACAGCTTAATTCTCTTTATCTTTATACGCTCACAAATGCCGATATTTATTTCAGCATTTGCAAAAACCAGATATGCATAAATTTTTATTTTCATCTTTGTTGATTTGCCTTTGCCATGTTTCATTGGCACAACTGGTTTATCCTTACCGGGATATTAAACTGGAAAAACCATCAGATTATAAAGAGACCGAATCAATGGCTTTATCGGCTGCTACTTTTTTAATTACCACACCGTTTATTGAAGTGGACGAAGGAAGAGCGGGAGCTTTAATTTTTTTAAACAGCTGGATCAATGGCACTAAAGATTATCAATTTTATTTCCAGGGAATTGTTCAGGATATCAGTGATGACAGAAATTTACTGAGCTTGTATATTGCAGCCATGGTCAAATACACCCTTGAGCATAAAGCTGATGCTGTTAATCCTATAAGAGTGGAGCTGCATGCCTCTAAGATATTGCTGGCTTATTGTGATGACCCCAAAAATAATTTTAAGCTTAAAAAGAAATTGAGGAAGGTGCTGGAAGAGCATCAGCCCGTAAAAAATTAATGCAAGTTTTTAATGAACAAGAACATTGGATTTCTGGTCCTACTCGTCTCATTTTGCTCCGGGGTATTTGCCCAGGGTAATAATTTTATAACAGAAGGAATAAAGCTGCACGATAGGGGTGATTATACCGGTGCCATCGAATTTTATAAAAAAGCATTGCAAAGCGACAAGCATTCGATATATGCTACTTACGAAATGGCGTCATCATACCTGGCTTTGAAGGATTACACAAACACCCTGAAATATGCCAACCAGGTAATTGCCCGAAACCTTGATTATGTAGACCAGGCTTATATTGTGAAAGGATCTGCACTCGACCTGATGGGCAAGAAAGCAGAAGCAATAAATACCTACAAACTGGCTTTAAAAAAGTACAACAAAAATCATTTGTTGTACTATAACCTGGCGCTCACTTCATTCAATGTAAAAAATTATAAAAATGCTGACGATGCTTTACAAAAGGCATTAAAGCTAAATCCTTTGCATGCCAGCAGCCATTTTTTACTCGGCCTCTCCATGATCACGCAAGGAAAACGTGTACAAGCTATTTTAGCTTTATATAATTTTTTGCTGCTTGAGCCAAAGAGCAAAAGATCGGCTTCGGCATTGCTGGCATTGGAAGACGAATGGAAAAATACAGGCAAACAAAAAGCAGGTTCCAAATCTGTACCTGCTGAAAAAGAAGATCAATTCAGCACAGCCACATTGATGCTGGATATACTGGAAGCTGCCAAAAACAATGAAGCTAATAAAAACAAACCTGTTATTACTTTACTTGCCGAAAACACCAATATATTTTTTACCGTTTTAGGAGAGGCAAAAAAAGACAAGAAGGGTTTCTGGTGGAATTTTTACGTCGATTATTTTTATACCCTTGCCGGCAATCATCATACAGAGGCGTTGTGCTACCATATTACCCAATCGAGGGATGATGCATACGATGTGTGGCTAAAAGATAATCTACCCAAAATGGAAGCCCTTTCGGAATGGTACATTAAATACATGCATAAGTTTTAAGTCACGACTCCCCTCAGGACCGCTCCTCCCAGATCATCGCCACATGCACAATGGTTTCTGCAGCCTTGGCCATATCTTTTGTACCGATCCATTCCAGTTTACTATGTATGTTTTGCATACCGGTAAAAATATTGGGGCACGGCATCCCTATATAACTGAAGCGGCTGCCATCGGTTCCGCCACGTATACTTTCTTTCTTCACAGTTAACCCCGCCCTTTCTATGGCCTCCTGGGCATAAGCTGCAACCTGCGGGCATTTATCCAACACTTCCTTCATGTTGCGGTATTGTTCCTGCGTGACATATTGCATGGACGCCCCGGGAAATTTTGCTACTGTTTCTTCAGCAATTTTTTTCAAGCGTTCATGATGTTGCTGCAAACCAGACAAAGTAAAATCTCTTACAATAAATTGTATGGTCGCCTTTTCGGCAATGCCATTAACCGATGTTGGATGCACAAAACCTTCTTTTTTTTCTGTCGTCTCGGGGCTCCATTCATTTTTTGGTAAAGCATCTAAAACTGCCGCGGCAACTTTTAGTGCATTCACAAGTTTATCTTTTGCATACCCCGGATGGGTTATAACGCCACTGATGGTTATTACAGCCCCATCAGCGCTAAAAGTTTCATCTTCCAGGCTACCGGCCTCGCCACCATCCAAAGTGTATCCAAATTGAGCGCCCAGTTTTAGCATATCAACCTTAGCTGTGCCCTGGCCCACTTCTTCATCTGGTGTAAATAATATTTTTATATCGCCATGTTTAACTGCAGGATTCTGCACAAAAAACAAAGCGGCTTCCATAATGGCCGCCACGCCGCCTTTATCATCGGCACCCAGCAAGGTGGTCCCGCTGGCAGTTATTACGCCGCTGTTGATATGATCTTTTAAATAAGGAGCATCGCTCATCCGCAACACCTGTGTGCCATCATCAGGCAAAACAATATCGGCTCCATCGTAATACCGGTGCAGGATGGGCTTTACATCGGTGCCGCTGCAATCGGGGGCTGTATCTACATGTGCACAAAAACAAATAACAGGTATATTTTTTTTATCGCTGTTAGATGGAATGGTTGCATATACATAACCATACTCATCGGTTGATGCATCAGTAATTCCCATACCAAATAATTCTTTCAGTAATAGCTTACTCAGGTCTTTTTGCTTTTCTGACGTGGGATGAGCCGTGCTGGTGGGGTCACTCTGCGTGTCTATACGTACATAACGCATGAACCTGTCTGCAATATTGTCGGGACTTATTTGTATCATAGTGACAAATTCAAAAGTAAAAATCAAAAATCAAAAATAAGGATAACAAAACAAAAGGCTGCCTGCTTTCACAAACTGCCTTTTTGAATTTTACTTTTGAATTTTGAATTATTCCGCTATTTCCACCAATTCAATATCAAATATCAACTCCTCTCCGGCCAGAAAATGATTGGCATCCAGCATGATCACATCATCTTTAATTTCAACAACTATTACCGGAACCGGCTGACCATCCTGGTTACTCAATGTAATTGGCATACCTGGTTCAAGTTTCATATCTGCAGGAACATTTTCTTTTGGAAATTCGATGATCGCTTCTTCGCTCCTGGGGCCATACCCGTCTTCGGGCGCAATGTTGATCGTTTTCTTTTCGCCAACATTCATCCCGGGCATTGCATCATCAAAGCCTTTTATCATTTGTCCTGCACCAACTGTAAACTCCAGTGGCTCTCTGCCAACGGAAGAATCAAACTGCTCACCATTAACTAATTTACCGGTGTAGTGTACTTTTACTACATCACCTTCTTTTACCTGTTTCATAATTTTTTTTTTATTTATTAGTTGCAGATGAATTGTTCACCGGCAATATTTTTATGCAAAGTCGCAACCGGTTTTATTCTGTTTGTTTGGTAAAGAAAAAAACGGCAGGTTCTGTTAAAACGAGGCAAATTAATACATAATTGCTGCCGGATGAAAAGTTTTTATGAAATTAGCAGGATGAAAAAGCTAAAATTTGGTTGCATTGCTATTTTGTTAAATTGTTATTTAGCTGTAGCACAGCCCGTAAATAATGGAGAGGTTATTACTGGTGCAGAACGTATGCAGGTTTACCTGCCGATGCTTAAAGGCAAGTCTGTTGCGGTTTTTGCCAACCAAACCAGTATGGTTAAAAACATACACCTGGTTGATACATTACTGGCTCGTGGCATTAAAGTGGTGAAGATCTTCGGGCCAGAGCATGGTTTTAGGGGAGATGCTGACGCCGGCGAACATGTAAGCGACGCAAAAGACAAGAAAACCGGTATACCGGTCATTAGCTTGTATGGAAACCATAAAAAACCAACGCCTGAAGACCTGAAAGGTGTGGATGTGCTGATCTTTGATATACAGGATGTAGGTGTACGGTTCTATACCTTTATTTCATCGCTGCAATATTATTTAGAAGCTGCGCTGGAAAACCACAAGCCTTTGTTGATACTTGACCGCCCAAATCCCAATGGATTTTATGTAGATGGCCCGGTGCTGGATATGAATTTTAAAAGTTTTGTTGGCATGCAGCCCATACCCATTGTATATGGTATGACGATCGGGGAATATGCGATGATGCTTGCCGGCGAAAACTGGTTATCAAAAGAAGCCAATGCCATCAATGCATACAATATTACAACCAATCCAACGGTAGATACTCCCTTTCATATTCAGGTAATTAAATGCAAAAATTACGACCACAATACAAAGTACGAATTACCGGTAATGCCATCGCCCAATTTAAAAGAAATGCAGAGCATCTACCTGTACCCTTCAACCTGTTTTTTTGAAGGAACCGTTTTAAGTGAAGGCAGGGGAACCGATAAACCCTTTCAGTATTTTGGCCACCCAAGTTTACCCAAAAATTTATTTTCCTTTACACCAAAACCAAATGCGGGTGCAAAAAACAGTAAATGTTTTGGCCAGTTATGCTATGGCTGGATTTTGAGTGGCAGTAAGGAAGAAGTATTAAAAATGGTTGACAATAAATTACAACTGAGATATTTAATGGATGCTTATAAATTATTTCCCGGCAAGGATACTTTCTTTTTAAAAAACAATTTCTTTAACAAACTTGCCGGTAATGATATACTGATGCAACAAATTAAAGATGGAAAAACAGAAGCAGAGATCAGGGCGGGCTGGCAACCAGGCCTAATAGCATTTAAAGCAATAAGAAAGAAATATTTATTGTATGCTGATTTTACCCCCTCCGCCCCCTAAAGGGGGAACTTAGAGCCTCATAAACTATTAGAAATATTATGAATGCAGATGCGGAAAATAATAATGAAACTTCAAATCATGTTTCACCAAGCTCCCCCTTCAGGGGGCGGGGGGGGCTCCGGATCGTGTTTATGGGCACACCCGAATTTGCTGTTGCATCTTTGGATGCGTTGGTAAAAGCGGGCTGTAATATTGTGGGTGTAATAACGGCACCTGATAAACCCGCAGGCCGTGGAATGGAATTACAGCAAAGCGCTGTAAAAAAATATGCGGTGGAAAATAACCTACACGTACTTCAACCGGAAAAACTAAAGAACCCGGAATTTTTAGAAGCATTAAGATCGCTGAAAGCGGAACTGCAGGTTGTTGTTGCCTTTAGGATGTTACCCGAAGTAGTTTGGAATATGCCTGCGATGGGTTCTGTAAACCTGCACGGCAGCCTGTTACCGCAATACCGTGGGGCAGCACCCATTAATTGGGCAGTTATAAACGGTGAAAAAGAAACCGGTGTTACCACTTTTAAACTGAAACATGAAATTGATACCGGTGATATTTTATTACAGGAGCGTTTTGCGATCAGTGAAACTGATAATGCCGGCGATGTACACGATAAGATGAAAGAAATTGGTGCACAACTTTTAGTAAAGACCATTAAAGGATTGGCTGATGGAAATTTAAAAGAAACCCCGCAATCTATGATCGTGAAACGTGACTCGTCAGGCGTAAGTGACCCTCCAGATGATGAACACTCACGATTCACCACTCACGACTCACGAATGCTTAAACATGCTCCCAAAATCTTTACAGAAACCTGCAAAATTGATTGGAATAAACCCGTTGATGACATATACGATCTTATTAGGGGACTTGCGCCCTACCCCGCGGCCTTCACATTTCTGCAGGAAAAAAAACTAAAAATATATAAAGCTGAGAAACTGTATGAACAGCCAATTGAAAAGGCTGGAAGTTATAAGACCGACGAAAAATCTTACCTGTATTTTGCCTGTACCAATGGTTATATTTCGGTACTAGAGCTGCAATTGGAAGGCAAAAAGAAAATGGATACAGCTTCTTTTTTAAGAGGTTACCGTGTGTAGGTATGTCGTTTGGAACTCCGTGCTGGCCTTACTTTGCGTATGAAATAGAACAACTTAAGTTACTTTCTACAGCCCCAAGTGCATCTGCAGCAGCATTGCTTATCACTAATAACAATCCTTCATTCTTTTTAATGTCAGGTACATTATCCAGCACTTTTACATAAACAAAATTCCCATTGGCAGGGTTGGTAACTTTCATAACAGTTCCCGGAGATGCACTGCTGTAGAGGCAATAATATTTCTTGTCGGTCCAGCCGCTTGTACTTTTAAAAACGCCTGCGTCGCCTGTCATCTCAATAATCTCTGCATTTTTTACCTGCGCCTCGTACAAATTTTTAAAATTTGTTTCTACCGTATTCTTTTCCGGGGGTGCCTTCTTAGGTTCAGCATCAGCACGCTTTTTTTCAAGCTTTGCATTCACTTTTTCGCCTTCAACTAAAGTTTTTGTTTCAGCATCATTGATGGCTTTTTCTTTTTCAGTTCCTTTAGTTTTTGTTTTTTCGACTGTCTTTTTAACCGGCGGCGTTTTGGCAACTTCTGGTGTCACTGCCCTCTTATCTTCCGTTGCAACTGTTACTGCCGAACCGATTGTAGTACCAATACCGTTTTTAGCAAGACTTGAAAGTTCCGTTTTCACTTTAAGATAACCCACCACCAATTGTACCCCGTTTTTAACGCCATCGCTGGTAATATTGTTCCATTGCCTGAGTGTTTCCAGTGGAAGGTCATTATAGTTTTTAGCAACTCTAAGCAAACCTTCTTTTTCTTTTATTTTATGATAAACCGGTACAAATGTTTCATCACTTTCTGCAGTACCGCTTTGGAAAAAACTCATACTATTTAATGGAATTTTTATGGTTTGCCCCAGGCTTAAACCTTTTTCTAACTGCAGGTTGTTGAAAGGGGCAATTTCTTTTGGGCTTACATTATAAATACGTCCAACGCTATAATAATTTTCCTTTGGTGCTACCTTATGTACCAGGTACAAGCCGGGAGATACTCCTTGAACCATCAGTTTATTCTGTGCGGTTGAAAAAAATGGTGCCGCTAAAAACAGGAAGATTAATTTTCTCATATTGGATAATTTTCGTTGCAAAGAAACGAAATTTTATGCCGATTATATGTCTAAATATTCAATCAATTTTCTGTCGGCATAATACCATCTAATATTTCAACTAAGTCCTTCCCGAAAGGATCGGGACAGGTCGGACTTCTTATGAAATAAAGATGGTATTACCGGTTAAATCAGCTATTCATTTGTTAAGTATACGCCACGCTGCAGGATAATAATTATTTATCCGGTTCGGCATTATTTTTATCCAACCGATTGGTAACTGTTGATGTGTTAGCACGACCCAGCCCTTAACCGGAGACGCTACCGTGATATCTATTTTACGCAGGTATTGCAAAGCAGTTTCTTTATCTGTTTCCAGTTTTGAAACAGCAGGAGCGATCATATTACTTACAGCCAGGTCATGTGCCGGCACCAGTTCGTTGCGAATGATAGTCCCTAACCTTACTCCTGCTTTTTTTACGTATAAAGACGATTGAATGATAGCGAGGTCATCTTCCAGGTGAATAGGAATTGCTATTGCATCATCATTTTGTTTTATGTAGAAATAATTTTCTGCATCTACCAGGTAGGGTTTAACTGCTTCAATTTCTTTGGCTGTAAATGCAGGTTTACTTTTGCCTTTTGGTTTCGTCCTCAGCGTAGCCGAAGGATGAATTTTGACTTCAATATTTGCGTCTGAACTTTCAGGCTTCTTAAAAGCTGCAATAAAAAAACCTTCGCCTTTTACTTTATCGGGGTAAAAACGATAACCGAATGAACCTGACTTTTCTGAAACCGTTTCAACAATCCCCCAGGCACCATCAACTGCTGCCTGTCCGGCAGGCAGGTTCAACTTTACACTTTCAATTCCTGCCTGTCCGGCAGACAGGTTCACCCCGTCAACCAACCAATCCGCAATCGCTTCATCCTCCTCCATCGAATAGGAACAGGTAGAATAAATCAAAACACCTCCATCTTTCAGCGAAGGCATTACATCAGCCAGGATACTCTGCTGGCGCCGGCTGCAATGAGCTACATTATTTTCACTCCACTCGTTGATGGCTTTGGGATCTTTACGAAACAGGCCGCTACCGCTACATGGTGCATCTACCACGATCACATCAAAATAGTTTTGCAGCCGCTGAAAATCTTTAGGTTCATTGTTGGTTACAATAACATTGGCTGCACCCCATTTAGTAATATTCTCAGCAAGTACATTCACCCTTGCCTTGATCACTTCATTACTTACCAGCAAACTATTTGCAGAAATAATGGATTGTATTAAGGTAGATTTTCCACCAGGTGCAGCACAGAGGTCCAATATTTTTACAGGTTGGGTAAGATCAACAGTTTGTTTTATCGCTTCTTCCAAAAACATAGAACTGGCTTCCTGCACATAGTATGCGCCGGCATGAAAAAGCGGATCGAGGGTGAAAGAAGGTCGCTCCGTTAAATAATAGCCGTTGGAAGACCATGGAACGGCCCCCTCCAAACCTCCCCCCGTAGGGGAGGCTTTTGAAGAGTATGCAAATTTGTTGGGGTTAAATCTTATGGAAGTTATTTGTGCACCTGATTCATGCACCGCTCTAAAAGCTTCTTCACTAAAGCCTTTTACATGTTGCAGTGATCGTATAAATGCTTCGGTTAAATTCAATCAATATTTTTATACCGGTAAAGTTATGCAGAAGCACATAAAAAAACCGGCAGTAAAAACTGCCGGAATTTCTTAACAAAACAACACAAATTTTAAAAACCAAGCCCAACTGCAAATCCTCTTGCCACGCCGGGAAAATCAGCCTGGCTTACCACCAAACCGGTAGTTAACTCAAGCGTATATAATTTTGTAAGCGACCCGATGCTGAATAAGCCATAAGCTTTACCAGATCTGCCACCAATATCAAATCCATTATTCGCACCAATATTGATTCCCAATGAGCCCACTTCAATCAATGTTCCGTTGTTGGGCGGAATTTGAGTGTATAATTTATCAGTAGTAGCATCTATTACAAACAAAGTAGTTGTTGTAGTGCCTGCAAAATTATTTGTATAAGCCGCTGCCGAAACATTTGGTGTACCCGGATTTAAAGAGCCATCAACTGCTGCAATTAAACCGGTATTTGGATCTAAACGCAGGTTTTGGCCTGTATTACTAACCACACGAATCCGATCAACCACAGGATTGAAATCAAAACCAAATGATGTACCCGACAGCAAAGTTGTAAACGGAGCCGTGCCAACAGCTACGGCTGCACCGCTGCTCATATTAATGGTATACAACCTGCTGCTGCTACCCAATGCGTACAACTGTCCTGTTGCAGGACGCATATCAATACCCAATACCATTTCGCCGCCCTGTAAGCCGGTTATTGGTCTTGATACCGCAAAGCCAGGTGCTGAAAGATCAAAAATTGAAAGATTGTTTGCATTATCTACACCATAACCAACCGGGTTGGTTGGAATAGCCAGCCCGATCAAGGGAACTGAAAGGGTTCCTAAATTAAGCAACTTGCCGTTTGCAGTGTCAAGCT
>JANOUJ010000137.1:0-3382 GCA_031416815.1 Chitinophagaceae bacterium | reverse complement strand
CAACAACGGGCAGCCAGCTTCCCGTTGCCAAAACAAGCTGCTCACAATCAAATTTTCCTTTGTCTGTAATGACTGCTGAAATAGTATTGTTTGCTTTTTCAAAACCAGTAACTACTGTGGTAAGCTGAAAATGTACTCCTTGCTTCTCTAAATTTTTTTTAAATGCAAGCATCATCTTCCCGGGATTAAAATGACAATCATCTTTAAACAATACCGCTCCGACTACATCCAGTTCAACATCGGGTTCCAATTGTTGTACGGCATCTTTTTGCAGGCGCTCAACTTTTAATCCAAATTTTTCTGCATCGTCGGCCAAATGAAATTCATGCTCCAGTGTCTTTTGTTGTTTGCACATCATCAGGCAGCCTTTCTCTTCCATATCAAATGTGTCGCCTATTTCATTACGCATGTCATTGATTAACGCCCGGCTTAATTGCAATAGATTATTTAAATGCGGCGCATTTTTTTTAACGGTTGCAGCATTACTGCTTTTCCAGAAATGATATCCCCATTGCATCAGATCCCAGTTGAGCCTTGGTTTTATGTAAAACGGACTGCTGCTACTGAACATGTGTTTAAAACCTTCGGCAATTATGCCCGGGCTTGCCAGTGGTATAAAATGGCTCGGCGACATATAACCCATATTGCCAAATGAACAACCGTCGGTTATATCTCCACGGTCAATAATAGTTACTTCGTATCCTTCCTTTTGTAAATAGTAGGCGCTGCATAAGCCGATCACGCCACCACCGATGATTGCTACTTTCATACCCCCTGTCCCCCTGAAGGGGAACCTCATTTCATAGAACCCTAGTGCATAGCTTAGTGTATTATGAAATAGGTTTTTAAAATTTAAAATGATTTCTATGCAAATCAAAAACTAAATTCTACTTGCAATATAATCTGATTTCTATATTTTGTAATGCGGGTATATAAAGTTCCCCCTTTAGGGGGCAGGGGGCTTAAATTACCTGGAACCCATACGCATATGGATCGTCTTCATCATCAATTGTAATGGTATTGTATCCATAGATCCTTGCCCAGCCTTCAACGGATGGCCTGATGGCAGGTTTTCCAGCAACAGTTAGTTCCGCTTCGATCCTGCCAATAAATTTACTGCCGATGATACTTTCATGAATAAATTCATCGCCCGGCTTCAACAATCCTTTTGCATACCATTGCGCCATACGGGCCGATGTACCTGTACCGCAGGGGCTCCGGTCAATAGCTTTGTCGCCATAAAAAACTGCATTGCGTGCTGTGGATGTTTTATCCAAAACTGCCCCTGTCCATAAAATATGACTACAACCTTTTATCGTTTCGTCTTCGGGATGCACAAAAACATATTTATCGTTGATATTTTTTCTTAATGCTCTTGCCCAGCTTATTAATTTATCAGCCGTATAATTTTGAAGCCCCTTAAAATTTTTCTGTACATCAACAATAGCATAAAAATTTCCACCATAAGAAACATCCACAACCAGTTCACCCAATTCAGGGCAATTAGCGGTTAATTCTATTTCGGCTAAATAAGAAGGAACGTTTGTGAGTTTTACACTTTTGACTTTTTCATTTTGACTTGTGTATTCAATCATCACCAACCCGGCAGGTGCTTCCATCCTTACAATTCCCGGTGTTTTAGGTATTATCAACCCTTCTTCAATGGCAATAGTAATAGTGCCAATGGTTCCATGGCCGCACATGGGCAGGCAACCGCTGGTTTCAATAAATAAAACGGCTACATCGTTTTGAGGATCCTGTGGCGGGTATAATATACTGCCGCTCATCATGTCGTGGCCACGGGGTTCAAACATAAGTCCTTTGCGTATCCAGTCAAATTCTTTTAAAAAATGCTGCCGCTTTTCGCTCATATTACTGCCTACTAGTTCAGGTCCGCCTTCTTTTACCAGGCGAACTGGGTTACCGCAGGTATGGGCATCAATACAAATAAATGTTTGCTTCAAGGCAGTTTTAGATTTGGTATGCAACTTAATTAAAAGATTTTACTTTCCTTTTAGGTTCGGTTTGCTCTTTTAAAAAAGCCACTATCAAATACATGATAGTGGCCTGCTTCCGGGTTGACCGGACTATTTTTTCGTGATCTTAGTAGATTGTTTTAAAACCCTGGTTGTTTCTCCGGCTCTCCCATAAATGGGGCAGTAATAATCCAGCACCTCCAAAGCTTCGTTATAACTCAGCCAATATTCTATCACCGAACCGGTAAACACAAACCTACCCTGGGAATTATACATATCCCTTGTTCCACGCTTACTAAAGTTTCCATAAACGAGATCACCTTCATAAGGCTTGTTGACCGAATTTGATTGGATAACAGTGTATCCATTATAGGTTTCAACAACCCAATAGTTACATGAGGGGTCGCTGTAGACAACTTCCCCCTCTTCCTGGTTTAGCCAATAACTTTCATTGATTGCAACAACATCCCTGTCTTTTGCGCAGCTACTCAATAAAATCAATGCCAGCAAAAAAGTTACTGAAAATGTAAATAATTTTTTCATGATGATCATATTTTGTTTGAAAAATGCTCTGTCACTTAAGTAACAAAATTGTGCCAGAACAGCAGTAAGCTAATTTTAGTTTTGTTAAAGTAAACCGGTTGTAAAAATGCGATTTCCGGAAGTTTAACCGGAAGTAGATTCTTCTGTTTTTTTTAACAATGCCGGATGCTACAAAGGCGGATATCAGTGGTGTCAGGGCACATCCATTTCCAGATTGGCCGGAGAAACTTTGCAAAGTTGCCGGGTATTTGTACATTTATCACATGGAAGCATACGGGAAAATTTTACTGATTGCCATGCCGGCTTTTTTATTGTTGGTACTTTTTGAAAAATGGTATGGCTGGCGCAAAGGAAAAGATACGGTACGTAATATGGATATGATCAGCAGCCTGAGCAGCGGCGTTACCAATGTTACCAAGGATGTGATCGGCCTGTATCTTGTTATTCTTTCTTATCCTTTTTTGCTGAAATGGCTTGCATTGACAAGCATCAGCAATACCATCATCGTTTACATCATTGCTTTTTTTGCGCTCGATTTTGCCGGTTATTGGGTGCATCGTTTACAGCATGTAACAAATTTTTTCTGGAACGGTCATATCGTTCACCACAGCAGCGAAGAATTTAATTTAGCCTGTGCATTGCGGCAAAGCATTTCATCTTTTGTAAAATTATTTTCATTTTTGTTGATACCGGCAGCTTTGCTGGGTGTGCCTGCTATTGTAATTGCAACCATTGCACCCATTCATTTGTTTGCACAATTCTGGTATCATACCAGGCATATTGGCCGTATGGGATTTTTAGAAAAGATATTGGTTACTCCATCTCATCACCGTGTCCATCATGCCATCAACAAAGAATATTTG
>JANOUJ010000136.1:0-8652 GCA_031416815.1 Chitinophagaceae bacterium | reverse complement strand
GGCATTGTTACACAAATTGCCAGCAGTAATAATGGTGCAGCAGCTCAGGGCGCTTTATCCAACACTACCAATGATGTAACACAATACAAAGTGTTCATCAGGATATTACCCTGAAAGTTATACCGACCTGTTGGGCAAAGGCACTTTCCCCTTCCGCCCGGGAATGAGCGCCAACGCAGATATACAGACCAAAACGCACAAGAATGTGCTGAGTGTTCCCATCAATGCCGTTACCACACGTGATAAGAGTGACAGTACTTCAAAAACAGTTTCTAAAAAAACAGATGAATCTGATGTAAAAGCAGCCTCACTGCTTGAAGATGAATTGGAAGTAGTTGTTTTTACAATTGATAAGGCAGGCAAAGTAGCCAAATGGAAAGTTAAAACCGACATACAGGACATAAACAATATTGAAATTACGGAAGGTTTAAAAGAAGGCGACCAGGTTGTTACGGGGCCTTATGACGTGGTAAGTAAAACATTAAAAGTGGGTAAAAAGGTAAAAGTGGTAGATAAGAAAGATCTGTTTGAGAAGAATTAAGCCTCACCCTAAAGAGCTTCGCTCGTTCCTCTGCAAGGAACTCCTAAGAAGAGGGAACTTGTAGTTGGCGTTTTGTGTATATTTCCCGTATTCATAATTATAGCGGCCCTAAAAACTTAGTTTAAAATTTTTAATGATCAGAAAAACTGCCCTATTTTTTTACATTTTGTTACTTTTCTCCTGTGCAACATTTGCACAAAAAAGCACTACACTTAAAGTAATTGTTAACCTGTCGAAAACGGATACGGCAACCGCTGTTACGCTGCAGCTATACCTTTTACCCGATACCATTTTAGTAACAGGTAAAGTTATAACAACAGATACCACCCTTTTTTCTGTAAAACCTTTTTCAAAATTCCTGCTCAGGTTAAGTTCTATAGCATTTGAAAATACAGAGAAAACCATTGCCGTTACCGATAAGCCTGTTACAACCGCTATTGCTCTAAAACGAAAGAACACCACGCTGGGAGAGGTAGTGGTGGTATCAAAAAAGCCAGTTATAACACAGGAAGATGATAAAACGGTTGTAGATGCTGAAGTGCTGGCCAACAGCAGTACCAATGCTTACGAGATCCTGGAAAAAACACCCGGAACCATTGTTGACCAGGATGGTAATGTTTATTTAAGCAGTACCACACCAGCCACAGTTTTGATCAATGGCAGTGAAATGAAATTAAGCAGTGCAGACATCGCATCGCTGTTAAAAAGTTTACCTGCCGGAAGCGTAAGTAAGATCGAGATACTGCGAACACCATCTGCCAAATATGATGCATCCAGCAGCGGCGGCATGGTAAATATTATTTTAAAGAAGGGCGTAAAACTAGGCACCAATGGCACTTTCAATTTTGCTTACTTCCAGGGTGTGTATGCTACAAAAACTGCAGGATTTACGTTGAATAAGGGCTCGGGGAAGATCAACAGTTATATCAGTTACCAATTCACCGATAGAAATAATTTTGAAGAACTAAATTCAGACCGGTTTATAAAAGCCGATACTACGTTGCTTTCTCAAAAGTCTTATACAACTTATCCAACCGTTAATAATTACCTGAACGGCGGTATTGACATTCAGTTTACGCCTAAGTTCAATGCTGGTTATGATGTTCGGATGAGTTATAACAGCGGTGAAAGCTTTGCCAATAACAACATTGTTATCAGCAGGGATCCGGTTTCTTCTTTTATTGGCCTGAACGCTTCCGATATTAACAATGAAAACAAGACAACATACCTTGGTAATAACCTCTCCGCAAAATTCAAGATAGATACAACCGGTAGTGAATGGACTGCCCAGGTTGATTATAATTATTTCAGCAACAAAAACACACAGTTCTATAAAAACTTCAGTTACTCACCACCAATGCCCATTGTTTCCGGTGATGGCGCCAATAAAAACAACAAGCACGTTTTTCTTTTTCAAACGGATGTGATCTTAAAGTTTCCCAAATCATTAACACTGGAAAGCGGCTTTAAAACTACTATCAGTAACAGCCAAAACAGCTCAAACTATTTTAAGGATACCGGTAACAATACCAGATTTGTGGATGCCTTTCAAACAAACACATTCAAGTACAATGAAAAAATTACAGCTGCCTACCTGCAGGTTTCAAAAACATTTGCAGGCTTTACTATTAAGCCGGGGCTCAGGCTTGAAGTAACCGATATTCATGGCAAGCAATTGATACCAAAAGACACAACTTTGTCTTTAAAACGAACAGATGTTTTTCCTTACCTCTTCATCAAACACAAATTATTTAAGTTGTTTGGTTCCGCCTTAATGGGAAATGCCATTTACCGAAAAAGTATCAGGCGGCCTTATTACGAGGTTTTAAATCCTTACCCCAAATATGTTGACCAGTATCTTTTTGATGTTGGTAACCCGAATTTAAAACCGCAGTTTACAACCAACTACGAGATCAATGTGACATATAATAATATACCTGTGCTGGCGCTGGGCGTCAATAACACCAGGGATATTTTCAGCAATGTAACTTACCAGGACAGCAACAAGATCGCTTACCGTACATATGATAACCTGGGCAGGAATAGAGAGACCTATGCAAAGATCATTGGAGGTATACCGCCGGGAGGTAAATACTTTTTTTATGTTGGCGCTCAGTATAACCACAATTTCTACAATGGTTTCTACGAAGGCAAGCCCCTTAATTACAAACGCAGCAGCTGGACATTCTTTATGTTTCATGAATTTAAAGTTACGCCTACGTTCACCGTAAATATGCAGGGTTTCATGCGTACCAAAGGTTTGCAAAATCTATATGAGCTTAATACTTTTGGCGGCTTATTTATTTCAGCAAACAAAAGCATTTTAAAAAAGAAAGCGAATATTATTTTATCGGTAAGTGATGTTTTACAAACCAACCGGGTAACGTTCAGTCTGCAGCAGGGCTCGGTGAGTGCACGGGGACAACGTATTAATGATACGAGGAGAATAGGATTGACCTTCCGATATAATTTTGGTATAAAGCCTAAAGAAGAAAATAAAAAAACATTTGAAGCCCCCGCAGATGTTAACTAAAAAGTTTTTCAGCAATTGCTACACTTTCAGGTTTGCCAACATCAACCAGTTTATCTCCGCTGTGGTCGTATCCAAGAATTACATGATCGGCTGCCAGGTCTAGATAACTGTCCATGATAGAAAATTTTCCTTTCTGTTTGATTAAAGAAAATATTTCAGGTTGAAAAATAACAACACAACTATACGCCTTCTGTACAAGGTTTTGTTTTTGGATAGAAATTTTTTCTTCACCGGTTTGTATATTTTTCCAGCCGCAAAGGCGGTTATCTACATCAAATAATAAAACCCTCGATGATATTCTATCGGTAACACCAAAAGTTATGAGGGGTTTATGTTGCAGGTGAAATTCCATTAGAATATTCAAATCCAGATTGGTAAGAATGTCCACATTCAAAGAGATGAACGGCTTGCCATTTTCTAACAAATGCCTGGCTTTCATTAAGCCGCCGCCGGTTTCCAATACTTCGTTGCTTTCATCACTGATGATCACATTACTTCCCCAGCCTTTATTTTGATTGATGGCTTCAACAATTTGTTGTGGAAAATGATGGATGTTTACAACCACATCTGTAATGTCATATTCCTGCAGGTATTCAATATTTTTTTGCAATAAAGATTTACCATTAACTAAAGCAAGGGCTTTAGGATGATTGTCAGTCCATGGTTTGAACCTGGTACCAAGTCCGGCCGAAAAAATTATTCCTTTCATCTTACCCAATTCTCTTTATTTGTATGCGTTAAATTGATCTTCACTTTAAATTTATTGCGCAGATGCCTTGCAAGCGCTTCCGCAGCGTACACACTTCTGTGCTGCCCGCCGGTACAACCAAAGTTTATCATTAAACTTACAAAACCTCTTTTAATGTATTCACTTACAGAAATATCAATAACACTAAAAACGCCGTTTAAAAATAAGGGCATGTCTGTATGTTGTTCCAGGAAATCCTGAACCGGTTTATCCAGTCCGCTTTGTGTTTTATACATGTCAATTCTGCCGGGGTTCAAAATACCACGCATATCAAAAACATAGCCACCACCATTTTCTGTTGCATCAGCTGGTATTCCTTTTTTGTAAGAAAAACTGTTTATCGTGACAAGCAAAGGTGTTTCAGCTGTTGCCTGCACCGGTGTAAACTCCTGTATCACTTCGTCGCTGATGCAAAGCTCCAACACTTTTTTAAACTCCGGAACCGCTATCCCTAAACTTTGATTCTGCACGAACCATTTTAAATTCTGGAGTGCCAGTGGTATGCTGGTTAAAAAATGTGCTTTCCGCTCAAACAAACCACGAAAGCCATATGCGCCCAACACTTGTAACAAACGAATGAGTACATAACCATTGTACTGGCTGCGAAAAATGTCTTTATCGATCGGTTCATCCACCACGCTTTCAAAAGCAACCATATAATCTTCCAGCAGGTGTTGTTTCCAGACATCTGGCAGGTTTGCTTTTGCCTGCCATAACAACGATGCCACATCATATTGCGGGGCGCCCTTCATGCCACCCTGGTAATCTATAAAATGCACATCGTCGTCGGGTGTCACCATAATGTTGCGGCTCTGAAAATCACGGAACATAAAATATTTATACTCAGTGTGAGAAAGGTAATTGCTCAATGCTTCAAAATCATCGATCAGTTTTTGTTTATCATAAGGTTGCCGCAACGCATCCAGGAAATAATATTTAAAATATAACAAATCGGCCACGATGGCCTGTTTGCCAAAGCTGCTGTTTGTGAGGCACTTTTTATAATCCAACCCTTCGTGTCCTTTAACCTGCAGCAATGCCAGTTGCTGAAGGCTTTTTTTATACAACTCGTAAGCAGGTGTTACAAATCCATTTTCTTCCAGCTTGTTCAACAGGGAGATATCACCAAAGTCTTCCTGGATGTAAGTATCCTTATCAGCACTGATGCAAAATATCTCGGGGACCGATAAGTTTTTTTTCTTGAAATGTTTTGAAAAATAAATGAATGACTCATTCTCTTTTAAATTGGCGCCATATGTTGCAATAAAAGTCTTTTCATCAGTGTGAATACGAAAGTAATGGCGTTCGCTACCCGCCTGTGGCAGTTTATCAATAGCGGTAATAGGCTTTGCTGAAAATTTAGAAAAAAGCTCCTTTATTTTATCTGTAGTCGTGTGCATTCAAATTTTTTACTTCGTAAAAATAGTTTAAAATAAAACAGTCCCCAAACCATTGAGATCCGGGGACTGGTAACAAATCGACTTATTCACCCTCTATAGCATCTTTCCGCTTTCTGAATTTTCTTGGATCACTTCCATCCATCTGCACAATAGCCGGATAAAATTTCCCCAACACATCAACCAATGTAGTTTGGCTTTGCATCACTTCATTAATATCCTTGTAAGCAAATGGCGCTTCATCCAATCCGCCGCCGATCAATTTTACACCATGCGCTGCCAGTTCTTTTTTTAAGGCCTCATGCGTAATGTTTGCTAAAGCTTTGGTACGGCTCATCTTTCTACCTGCACCATGAGATGCAGAATTTAAAGAACTCAGTTCGCCTTTACCCTTTACAATAAATCCCGGTGCCGTCATACTGCCCGGAATGATACCCAGCACATTTTTACCGGCAGGCGTGGCACCTTTACGATGAACAATTACCTCTTCGCCATTGTACATTTCTTTCCAGGCAAAGTTGTGGTGGTTCTCCACCATGGCCAATGGTTCCTCACCAATGGCTTTTGCAATCTTTGCATGAATGATATGGTGACAAGCGCTTGCATAATCGCCAGCCAGGTTCATTGCCAGCCAATATTCCATTCCTTCTTCAGTATCCAGATCTAACCAGGCCAAATGTTTTGCTTCTTTTGGCAATACAGTTTTTTGCATAGCGATCTGTGTGTAGTGGTTGGCAATATTTGCACCCAATCCACGGCTACCGCTATGGCTAAGCAAACCAACATAGTTACCAACCGGTAAACCCATTGGGTTTGTTGCATCGGTAATTTCCACCCTACCGAACTCCACAAAATGGTTGCCGCTTCCACTGGTACCCAATTGCTTTAATGCTTTGTGCTGCAATGGTTGTAAAAAAGCAATGTCAATAAATTCCTCTCTGTCCAGTACTTCGTGTTCTGTTCTTTCAGTAAACTCTCTACCTGCACCAAACAAAGTATTGGCCACCAACTCTCTTTGAAAATTAGCTTCTCTTTTCTTCAACTCATCTGGTTCAATTGCGAAAATGCTTAAACACATCCTGCAACCAATATCCACACCAACCGCGTAAGGGATGATGGCATTCTTAGTTGCCAACACACCACCGATCGGCAATCCATAACCCTGGTGTGCATCGGGCATTAAAGCACCGGCAACAGCCACAGGTAATTTAGCAGCGACTTGCATTTGCAGCAAAGCACCTTCTTCAATATGTTTTGCTCCAAAGATGTTATACTTCACGCCTGTTTCATTCAGCGGGATTTCATTTATTTCTTTAATCACAGGTTCAATTAATTTTTCTGCAATTTTAGAAAGTGCTTCATCTGTCAAATAATTCTCCGGTGCTGCCAATACATCTTTTAATATCTGCAATGCGTCTTCTTCGGTATTATGTTTAAAGTGTGTACACATGGTATGCATAGCCACACTTACTACCGGCCCTTCCGGATAGCCAATAGCACGGATTTGTTTTCCTGTCAACTTCAATTTCATAATTATATGGTTGATGCCGGATTCATTACGGCATTAATTTTAATTTGTTCATTGTTTTTGTTTTTTACCGCAAAGGGCACTAAGTTTTTTCACAAAGTTCACAAAGGACCTTAGCGTACTTTGTGTTGTTTCCTTTGTTTGCTTTGTGGTTTAATTTTCTAAATATCCTTCAATAACAGCTCAATAAAGGTATGCCGTACAAGTGAGTGACACTCCTTCGTTAAAACTACGGAGGACAAAGAAAAACATCCGGTACCGGAATGATACCGGATGTTGTCTTTAACTGCTTTTAATTCATCATTACTTCCTGTCGCCTGAAACCAAATACTTCGGCCTTTTCCGGTGCTGTTTCCTTTTCATGCGGATTGGCAATTTCTGCCAGTGTCATTGGCCGGGTGATCTCATAGTCAAAACCTAAATGTTTACTCAGGCGTTTTGCTTTTTCAATGCCCAGTTTTCCAAATTCATACTTGGCTATCAATCTTCCTTTCCGCATCAGGGCACTGTCAACCATGGCCACCGGGCTGTTGAATGTGCATATCAGTTGCACATTTAAAAAATCGGCCAGTAATCCATCCGAAATATTCAACAGGTTTGATACCGATGCATTGTTATTCAGCTTCCTGTCCATGATCACATTTTCCGCATCCTCAATTATCAGTACACTGTTAGGATTACTTACCAGCAACTGAATAAAATCAGGGTTGGTAATATCTCCCGCCACATTTGGAGAAACAAACAATACTCTTTTTTTAATTTTACCAATCAGGTAACGCAGGTAGGTTGTTTTTCCCGTACCTGGTAAGCCATGCAGCAATACAATACCCTTGTCTTTATTCCTGTTCAGCCGCTGACTGATGGTTTCATTCACTGCTGTAAAATCATCTTCATAAAAAAGATCAATATCCAGTTTGGTGCGTTTTACTTCCAGCTGCCTGAATTCAAAACCATTGCGGCCACGGCTTATCAGGTTTATCTCCAGCGGTTTCCTGCGTTGTCGTTCTTTAAATACTTTCATTAGCGCCGTGCATTCATTGATAAAATCATCCTGCAATCCGTTATGAAAAATTTCGCAATAACTGTTATCAAACTCCATGATGCAGCCATTTTGCATAATAAGAAAGGTATCATTGAAGCCGTATTCTTTCGTCTTATTATCGAAATACCTGTATGTATGCGCTGACCGGATCAGCTGCCCGAATTTTTCTTTGATGGCATTGAAAGCTTTTTCGCCGTCAATATTCCCGATATAGCTGGCACAGGGAATACTGTTAAAGCAATACAGGTAAAGCGATTTACCACACAAAAAACCATTGTCGAAAATGCCGTTAGCATTGATCACTTTTTGTTCGTTAATATTTTCCATTGTTGTTGTTTTAAGGCGTCCCAACAACTCCCAAGGAGGTTGTAGAGACAATATTTTAATTACTGTTTAATTTTTTTCGCTTTCCAGGTCACCCCTTCCGGGAGCATGCATTTATACTTTTTTTAAACTTTTTTAAATATGCTGATGAACAACTTCACCATCAACACGGCCATTATCAGTTTCATTTCACCCACCTTTTTAAACGGACAAGAAAAAGCCCGGTCATTTTTAATGTGACCGGGCTGTTCGTTGAGGTGTACTATACCTTATCGTTCAAACCACGGTCGTTTTTTATCATCATTACTCATATTGCCATCCCGATAGCTATCGGGAGCTGTAAACCCACTACCCGCCGGCACATACCAATAGCGTATCGCTAATGATGATAGCGTATGCTGTATGGTAAATTGTTTCTGTTCTAGCTGTTGCATTTTTTACTTTTTACTTTTGAATTATAGTTTCCTTAGATGATTGTTTAAATTTATTCCATAAAAAAAGCCCCGATTTTTTGTCGGGGCCTTATTTGAATCAGTTGG
>JANOUJ010000135.1:0-11546 GCA_031416815.1 Chitinophagaceae bacterium | reverse complement strand
TTCATCTCTATTTTAGCGAGCAAATTACCGGCCAATCAACAAAAAAAAGCAAGGTTATATGGTTTAATACTGGCCATGGTACTTCGGTTGGGTTTATTAGCCGTTATATCGTTGATCATGAAATTAGATAATGATCTGTTCCGGATATTTAACCAGGGGATATCAGTTAAAGATTTGATATTGATAATGGGAGGATTATTTTTATTGTACAAAAGCGCTACAGAGATTTATCATAAAATGGAGGGTGAACAGGGGAACCAAAGTAAAAAAATTAAAGCAGTTACTTTCACGCAGGTAATCATTCAGATTTTAATAATGGACCTTGTATTTTCTGTTGATTCTATCATTACTGCCATCGGAATGGTTAAAGAAGTATGGATCATGTATGTTGCTATTATTGTTACCGTTTTAATTATGCTGGTAGCTGCAGAACCAATAAGTAATTTTGTAAATAAACATCCGGCATTTAAAATGCTGGCCCTTTCATTTTTATTATTAATTGGGTTTGCCTTGATCAGCGAGGGCTTTGGAGTTGAAATACCTAAGGGGTATATTTATTTCTCCATGGCATTCTCTATGCTGGTGAGTATTTTTCAGGTAAGGATGAACAGCAACAATAAAGCAGTTGTAACCCACGAACATTATAAAGAAGGGGAAGATAAATTACCTAAAAATGTATTATAAAAACAATGATCAGCTGAATACCAAGTCAGCTCATCTTTTTTCAGTACCAAAAATTGCTGATTTGTGATTTATCTTTGTATCACATGTAGCTGATTAAAAAACGATGTTTTATGCCCAAAACTGCGAGCCCACTTTCCAGAATATTGAATCTCGTAAAACTTGAGCGAAAAGAAATTACTGCTGTATATTTTTATTCCATTTTGAATGGCCTAATACAACTTTCGCTGCCGCTGGGAGTGCAGGCCATTATTGGCTTTGTATTGGGGGCCACAATGAGGGCATCATTAATTGTATTAATTGCACTGGTGGTAACAGGCGTTCTTATTAGCGGCATCATGCAGATTAATCAAATGAAGATCATCGAGAAAATACAACAGAAACTCTTTGTTCGTTATTCTTTTGCATTTGCCACACATATTCCAAAACTTGATCTGAAAAAAACCGATAAAGTTTATTTGCCTGAACTGGTCAACCGCTTTTTTGACATCCCCATTCTACAAAAAAGTTTAAGCAAGATTTTATTGGATATACCAACTGCCAGCATTCAAATAGTGTTTGGATTAGCCCTGTTGGCATTTTATCATCCCGCATTTATATTTTTCGATATTTTTCTAATAATCCTCTTATGGCTCATCATGCGCTATTCAGGAAACCGTGGCCTTCAAACGAGTATTGACGAAAGCACTTATAAATACCAGGTAGCCGGTTGGCTGGAGGAATCAGCCAGGGTTATTAAATCTATCAAGCTGGCAAAAAACAATGACCTGCACCTGCAAAAAACTGATGAAGAAGTGTCAGGCTATTTACAAGCACGAAACAGCCATTTCAAAATATTATTGTTACAATATAATGTACTGGTTTTGTTTAAAACTATCATCACTGCAGCAATGCTTATTGTAGGCACCATACTTTTAGTTAACCAGCAATTAAACATCGGCCAGTTTATAGCTGCTGAAATTATTATACTGCTGATTCTTAATTCTGTAGAAAAATTAATTATGAACCTGGGAACTGTGTATGACACGCTAACTTCCATTGAAAAAATATCAAGCCTTACTGATATGCCTGTAGAAGAAAATGGCTCTGTTCAGTTAGCCCCTGCTAACTTCGGCTTACAGGTGAACATGCAACATCTTAGTTTCAGTTATAATGATGAAAAAGAAGTATTAATTGATATTTCATTACAAATAAATTCTGGTGACAAAGTATGTATACAGGGTAAAGATAGTGCCGGAAAATCAACCTTGCTTCGCCTGATGGCAGGAGCTTACACTGATTTTAAAGGCGCTTTATTATTAGATGATGTACCCGTTGGGAATTACAATTTAGATTCTGTTCGTTCACAAATAGGTGTCTTGTTAAATCAACAGGATATTTTTAAGGGAACTGTTTGGGAAAATATTGCTTTAGGCAATGACCATATTTCCCGGCAGGCTGTTAATGATATAGCCGCTAAAGTGGGATTGACTGATTTTATTTCAACCCTTAAAAAAGGGTATGATACCCTGCTCGATCCTGCCGGAAAACGCCTTCCCCGTAATGTTATTCATAAAATTTTATTAACCAGGGCCCTGGCAGCAAAGCCACGCCTGCTATTGCTTGAAGACCCCTGGATGAGTTTTGAAGACGAATATCGTCAACAGATTATACAAATGCTCAATGATATTTCAAATTCAACAATTGTGGTAGTCAGCAATGATGAGGAATTTGCAAAACAATGCAACAAAGTATTTATTATGGAAGAACATAGAATCATAGAAAAACAAAATAATAATGATTCTACAAAAACACAATCATGAATTCCGGTAAGTTAAAATCATACAGTCATATTTATATGCACAATAAAAACAGCCGGGTAAAACTTTGGTTTTTTGTTTGTGCAGGTGTTTTTCTCATCTTTTTATTTTTACCCTGGACACAAAACATACGGGCAAAAGGAACAGTAACAACTTTGTACCAGGATCAGCGGCCGCAACAGGTAAACACAATCATTGGTGGACGGGTAATGAAATGGTACATTAAAGAAGGCGACTATGTAAAGGCGGGCGACACCTTAGTTCAACTTACAGAAGTGAAGGCAGATTATCTTGACCCAAACTTATTGCAGCGCACGCAGCAACAACTTGCAGGCAAACAACAATCCGTTGAATACTATAAAAGTAAAGTAGGTGCAGCTGATCAGCAGATAGGTGCAATTAATTCGGGTCTTCAGTTAAAATTAAACCAGATAGTAAACAAACTAAACCAATTACAACTTAAAGTACAGTCTGACAGTGCCGAAATGATAGCTGCAAATAATGATTTTATTATCGGTAATAGACAATATAGCCGTCAAAAAGCCATGTATGATAGCGGCCTTGTTTCATTAACACAATTGGAAACCCGCAATCAGCAATTTCAAAATGCCATGGCAAAAAAAATAAGTGCTGAGAATAAATTTGCTAACAGCAAACAGGATTTAACCATTACCAGGATTGAAATGAGTGCCTTGCAACAGGATAACATTGAGAAAGTTACCAAAGCCCAGGGAGACCAGTTTCAATCACTCACACAAATTGCAAGCGGGCAGGCAGATATTGCAAAATTAGAAAACCAATTTACCAGCTACAATATCCGCAACGGTATGTATTTTATTCTGGCTTCCCAAAGCGGGCAAATTATTAAAGCACAAAAAGCGGGCCTTGGAGAATTTGTTAAGGATGGCGATATGATAGCAGAAATTGTTCCGGATAAAATTCAATATGCGGTTGAAATGTTTGTACAACCACTCGACCTGCCCTTAATTGCCCCTGGCCAAAAAGTTCGCTTTCTTTTTGATGGTTTTCCGGCAATTGTTTTCAGCGGATGGCCAAAAGCATCATCCGGCACATTTGGTGGTAAAATAGTTGCGGTAGAAAGCAATGTGAGTGAGAATGGAAAATTCAGAATTCTGGTAAAAGAAGATGTTGCTGATAAGCCCTGGCCTAAAGAATTAAAAATTGGTGCCGGAGCACAAGGTATAACGCTGTTAAAAGATGTTCAGGTTTGGTATGAGTTGTGGAGAAACATCAACGGCTTTCCACCAGACTATTATAAAAACGAAGCCGGTAAAAGAAAAGAGAAAAAATGAAATTTGTAAAACATATTATTTCGGTTATTCTATTTCTTGCCGGTTCTTCTTCAAAAGCGCAGGATAGTTTAAAAACATTATCAGCAGCGCAGGTGATGGAGATCGTAAAGCAGTTTCATCCGGTGGCAAGGCAGGCAGATATATTTGTGGAAAAAGCAAAGGCCGATGTTACCATTGCAAAAGGCATGTTTGATCCGGTGCTTAAGAATGAAATGGCACAAAAGACTTTTGATGGTACTGATTACTATTTCTACAACCGGCCAGAGCTTTCAATTCCTACCTGGTTTGGTGTAGAGGTTTCGGCAGGTATAGAATATTTATCCGGTAACCGTACCGATCCGGTAGAAACAAAAGGACAAACCAGCTACTTTGGTGTAAGTGTGCCGCTTGCAAAGAATTTGTTGATGGATAAAAGAAGAGCCGCTTTACAAACAGCAAAAATATTCCGTGATGCTTCTGCCATTGAAAAAAGAAATATGCTGAATAACCTGATGCTGGATGCGATGACTAACTATTGGAACTGGGTAAAGCATTACCAGGTGTATAAAATATTAACCGAAGCAGTAACAGTAAATGAAAAAAGAGTAGCGTTGGTAAAAACAGCTTTTCGCCTGGGCGACAGGCCAGCTATTGATACCATTGAAGCCTTAACACAATTGCAAAGTTTTGAATTAATGAAAAATGAGGCCTGGCTCAATTTTCAAAACGCAGGTCTGGAACTTTCAGTTTTTATTTGGAATGCAAATACACAACCATATACCCTTGCAGTTGATATTATACCCGGAGATGATTTTAAATTATTAAATGTTGCTGTAGCCACTGTGCCTGAATTAAACAATTTACTGGATGCAGCAATAAAAAATCATCCCGAACTGATTATTTATAATTATAAGCTTGATGTATTGGATATTGATAAGAAACTGAAATTTCAGGATTTACTGCCCACTATTAATTTCAGATATAATCAGTTAGGAAAAGGTTATGATATACTGAAAACCACTGCTGCACCTTTGTTTGAAAATAATTACCAATATGGCTTATCATTTGGCATTCCTTTGCGCTTATCGCAGGGAAGAGGTGAATACCGGAAAGCAAAACTTAAAATTGCTGAAATACAATTACAGCAAAAACAAAAACAATTACAGGTAGAAAACAAAGTTAAAAGTTACTTCAATGAATTGCTGATGCTGAAAAACCAGGTAGCCTTGCAGGAAAATGCCGTAAAAAATTATAAGGCTTTACAGCGGGGTGAGGAAATTCGTTTCCAGGCCGGCGAAAGTTCCTTATTTCTTATTAATGCCCGTGAAAATAAAACACTGGAAGCGTTGCAAAAATTACAGGAACTGAAAACAAAATATTATAAAACAGAAAATACCCTGCAGTGGGCCGCAGGTAACTTGATACAATAATAATTATTCACTTCTAAACATAAAACAATGAAATGTGCAAATTGTGATGAAACACTTATAATGACTGAAAGGCAAGGCGTAGAAATTGACTACTGCCCCAAATGCCGCGGTGTTTGGTTAGACAAAGGGGAACTTGATAAGATTATTGAGAAATCTTCCTCAACAGATTCAAATCAACAATTTAAACAACAGGATGAAAAAAGAAACAGGCATGATGATGACGATAACGATGATGATGGATTTTTCAATAGAAACCGTGGTAATGACAATAATGCGAAACATAATAAAAGAAAAGGAGGTTTCTTAGGTGATCTTTTTGATTTTTAATATCCAGATTTCAATAAATAATGTCAGTTGGCTTCATAACTACAAAGCAAATAATACGATAGATAAACAACCCGGGTATCTGAATCAGATTTTACATCAGGGTAAAAAAATAGATGTCAAGCCTGTTTGTCAATACAATAATGAATTTATTCTACCCAACCATTTATCCTTGAATTTTGTAAAATAAAATGATCACTAAAACAATATTATCAACAACATTATTATTATTTTTAAGCAATTTTGTATTTGCTCAAAAAAATAGTCTTGGCAGTTGGAACATTTTAAACCTGAAATATACAATTAATGAAAAATGGAGTTTTTTTGGTGAAGCACAAATCAGGTCACTGAGTTTTTACAGCCAGTTTCACTATCATGAATACAAAGCTGGCGTGAATTATAAAGCTCATCCAAACGTATTGCTGACACTTGCCGCAGGCGATTACGATACCTACAAGGAAGGAGGCAATTTTAGATCGCCAAAAAATAATGATGAATTCAGAATCTGGCCCCAAATTACTTTAACCCAATCTATAAAGCGATTTAAAATAGATCAACGCTACAGGGCAGAATTCAGGTTTACCACAAATGGTTACCGAAGCAGGTACAGGTACCGTGCAGGAATTTCTTATCCTTTTGGAAAAAAAAATAAAGATTATAAATCATTTTTACTGAATGCAAGCAATGAAATATTTTTTACCGGTAGCGAACCCTATTTTGAAAGAAACAGGTTGTTGGTTTCCATAGGTTACAAACTATCTAAACAATTTACTATCCAAATGGGCTATCTGCATCAATTTGATTATAAAATTAATGATGAAACCGGTCGTGATTTTTTACAACTTGGCTTATATTTAGAGTTATTATCAAAAACAAAAAATAAAAATAAACCCCGCCAATAAAAGCGGGGTCATTATTACTCAAAAATACCAAACACAAACGAACGTAAATGCCGATCCGCCATAAGGCGGATCGGCATCATTATTTTAATCAGGTTTTTTACCTTCCAGGAAACTATTTAGTGTGCTTATTTCTGCCTGGTTGTTATCGTCTGTTTTTACAGTGTAGTTGCTGTAAAAGCTTTCAACATCGGCAATGGAATTGTGCAATTCCATATTGCGGCGAAGGTAAGCAGGCACCGTTTCAAACTCATTATTAGGATCGGCTGCGTTAATGTTGAACGACAGGTTACGCAGTTTTGCAATTCGATCCATAGCCCTGCGCCTAAGTTCCTCTGTTTCGTCCTGCATGGCAGGTTCCTCAACATCGGAAATCATGATGGGCTGAGTTGTTTGTACATGTTGCTCCTCCTCCGCCGCTTGATGGGATTTAACTACCAACTGCATTTCAATAACAGGTTCGTCTTCCTGTTGATTTTCCTGCACCGGTAGTAGCTCATCAGTCGAATTGGATTCTGATCTCGGCTGCTCCTCCACATAAATTTGTGTTGGTTTAGCCAAATACCCTCCAGACGAAGGAGGGGTGCTAGCATCTTTAATAACTACAATATTTTCTTTTTGAATTTTTGATTCAGCAGTTAGCTTTTCAGCAGGTGGTGGACTTTGTGGAATATCAAATACAATTGTCGGTATCTGATCTGTGGCCGAAGATATTTCAAAAAACACGGGCGTTTCATCCAATTTATCCCCAGTAATTTTACTAGGTAATTCCACTACAAATATTTCTTCCGCGTCCTTCAATGTTGGCATAAATTCATCTTCAACCGTTTGTATTGCCATCGGTTCAGTAATTTCTGCTATCTGTTCTTCCTCATCTTTCTCATCAAACTGCAAAACGGGTTGTTGCATTTGCTTTGCAACTGGTGCCGCTTCCTTTACCGGCATCTCCAACGTCATCACTATTTTCTCGTCTTTTTGTTCTGTTTTGATTTCAGTCTTTTTTTCGAATGGATCTTTATGATCAAAACCCGTTGCAATTAATGTAATGCCGATCTTTCCACCCAAACTATTATCATAACCCAAACCTAAGATCACATCAGTACCATCGCCGGCCTGGCTCAATAAATAATTCTGAATGATCTCCACTTCATCCATGGTAAACTCATGTTCACCTTCCGATGAATTGATGTTGATCAATATCCATTTTGCTCCACGAATATCATTGTCATTCAGCAGCGGAGAATTGATGGCATTTTCGATGGCCATCTGTGCCCTGTTCTCTCCTTCTTCTGCAGCACTTCCTAAAATAGCAACACCCCCATTAGTCATTACCGTACACACATCGGCAAAATCCACATTGATCTGGCCTGTACTGTTGATTACATCGGTGATACATTTTGCAGCGGTTGCCAAAACATTATCTGCTTTTGCAAATGCTTCTTTCATTTTTAAATTACCAAACTGGTGACGCAGTTTATCATTGCTGATAACTAATAAAGTATCAACATGATTCTTCAACAACATCACACCTTCTTCTGCCTGTGCAATTCTTTTCTTGCCTTCGTAAGCAAAAGGCGTAGTAACAATACCAACAGTTAATATGCCCAGGTCCTTACAAATTTTTGCAAGTATTGGTGCACCACCGGTTCCGGTACCACCACCCATACCCGCAGTAATGAATGCCATTTTGGTATTTACTTCCAGTATCCGTTTTATTTCTTCCAGGCTTTCTTCTGTTGCCTGGCGGCCAATGGCCGGGTTGGCTCCTGCGCCCAAACCCTGTGTAAGGTGTGGCCCCAGTTGAATTTTATTAGGCACTTTGCTTTGAGCAATGGCCTGTGCATCTGTATTGCAGATGATAAAATTCACACCTTCGATATTTTGCGAAAACATGTGGTTTACCGCATTGCTTCCGCCACCACCTACACCAATTACTTTGATGATGGAGGATTGATCTTTAGGCAAATCAAAATGTATCATAGTTTTTTTTTTGGCCCCCTAAATCCCCCAAGGGGGAGTTAAAAGAGCTGTTAGAATTTAAGCAGCTTTTAATTATTCAAAAACTGCCGTTGTTATGGGTTAGTAAAGAACTTTTTTATATTATCAATTAATCGTGCCTTCTATCTTCCAGTTCCCTCTCCTTTGGAGAGGGGTTGGGGTGAGGCCGGGGCCTTACAACTTTGCATCCTCCTCTTCCTTAAACAGATCGATCAATCCGTTCTTAAATCCATCCATAAAATTCTTTAATGATTTACGCTGCTTCACTTTTACGGGGCCATTCTCATCCACAACATCTAAAGTTTCATCTACGGGTTGGTGCTGCAGAGAACCGGGAATCTCAACTCTTTTAAACTGCTCTTCAAATTGTTTGTTCTTGTTTTCGTAATCATTGTATCCTTTCAATATTAAACCAATACAGGTGCTGTACATAGGTTTCGCCAGCTCTTCAATATGCCCGCCTGCCAAATGCTCATTAGGATACCCAATTCTTGCATTTAAACCCGTAACATATTCTGTTAACTGAATTAAATGTTTCAGTTGCGATCCTCCACCGGTCAGTATTACACCACCATTTAGTAATCTTGTATCCAGGCCAACCTGCTTTAAATGATAGGTTACAAAATCCATGATCTCACTCATACGGGCCTGGATGATGCTGGCAAGATTTTTCACTGAAATTTCTTTTGGCGCCATACCACGTAAGCCCGGTATGGTAATAAATGCATTTGCTTTTGCTTCATCACTCAATGCACTGCCAAACTGAATTTTCATTTGCTCGGCCTGTGTTTTTAAAACCCCTAAACCATTTTTGATATCGTTGGTGATATTCTCACCACCAAAAGGAATTACAGCTGTGTGTTTTAAAATACCTTCATAAAAAACAGCGAGGTCAGTTGTACCACCACCAATATCAACGATAGCTACACCTGCTTCCAGATCTTCCTGTCCCATTACCGCAGAAGAAGAAGCCAATGGTTGCAGCACTAAGTCTTTTGTAAAAAGACCAGCTTTCTCCACACTGCGGTTGATATTCTTAATAGCATTTTTATCACCGGTAATAATGTGAAAGTTGGCACCAATCTTCACCCCGCCATACCCAATCGGGTTGGGTATGTTTTGAAAATTATCGACGGTAAACTCCTGTGGTATCACATCAATAATCTGGTCACCTGCAGGAATATATGTTTTGTACTGGTCGTCTATCAGCTGGTCAATTTCTCTTTGTGTTATCTCCTCTTCCGTTTTTTGACGGACAATGTCACCACGGGTTTGCAAACTTTTGATGTGGTGACCGGCAATGCCGACATACACTTCGTTAATGTCCAGGTTAGGATTGGAAGCGAAACAATTTTCCAAAGCACTTCTAATAGCTTTGATAGTTTCGTCAATGTTCAGCACCTGTCCGTGCTTCACACCGTTGGAGTTAGATTTTCCGAATCCGAGTATCTCCAGTTTGCCAAACTCATTTTTGCGTCCGGCAATTACAGCGATCTTGGTGGTTCCAATGTCAAGACCGACAATAATGGGTTGTTCGTTGTTCATAATTGTTGTTTTTAGTTGTTGTTGTTTTTATCGAAATCTTTAGTTTTTTTAATTATATCCGCCATTGGCTTCCTCCACTGGCTTCTTTGGCATTACTGCTTTTGGTTCTTTCTTTTTTACAGGTGGTTTTAGTTTATCTGTTTTCTTTTCTACGGGTTTAGGTAAAAAAGATTTCACAGGGTTGGGATTGCTATGCTTCTCAGGGTTAATATCTTTTTTATCCTGCAAAGCAGGGTCAGGCACCGATGCTGAATCAGCTTCTAATTTTATAACAGGCGGCATTGCTCTTACTACGGTATCATTTTCTGCTTCGATAGACTGGCGCAATAATTTTTCTACATTCTTTCTCAACTGCACAGAATCAATCTTTGCATTGCCCGCATATTTTGAAGCCACTACCTGTCCTTTATACTGCACATCTATCACTTTGTATTTATCAAAGCCTGTTTTGCTTAATACTTGTTTATAAAACACCATCAGGCGTTCAAATTTCTTATTTATGTTCTCTCCAGTGCCCAGCTTTACTAAATGATTACCCACTACAGGCATCATTTCAAAGTTTCTTTCCGGTGTAATATCTATCTGTGCCACCTGCGACATCCAGAACGGTTCATTAATAATATAATTGGCTGTTATTCTTACCTCATTCAACAGTACACTGTCAATAGCTGTCAGCCTTTTCTTTTCGGGAAACCCGGTGAAGACAGGCACTCTTGCACTTAGTTTATCCGACAAAGGCATCTTTCTCCCAAGGCTATCTATATAAAAGGAATTACCCGTCGTAGTGAACACTCTTGCCACCGGTTCCTTTTCTGTTACAGTTATGTGTAACACATCACGGTTATCGAAGTAGAGTTCAGCTTCATCAATCCAGGTGTTATGTTCCAGCATCTGCTCCAGTTCATGCAGTTTGAAGGAGGCTATCAGTTCACCTTTGATGTTTCCTTTCGTTGCTTTCATCAGCAATTGCTCCACATCTTTTTTATCAATGAAGAAATTATTCTGCACTCCTTTAATCGTAATAGAATAATCCTTACACTGCCCTTTGTTTTTCTTGCTGATGGCGGCCAGCAGCAGCGTTATCATACCGCCACCAATACACAGCCATACGGCGATAAAAAATACTTTTCTTATGGTTGTTTTTGTGTTCAATTTTTTTCTTTTAACATGTCGCTCCTACGGAGCTTAAATACATTCTCTATCTTCTTTCTACTACTACTGACATTTCGCCTCTACGAGGCTTAACTATATTTCTTTTAATTCGTTTCTTATGGGTTCCACCAGCATATCAATATCACCTGCTCCTGCTGTTATCAATATTTCTCCAAATTCTTTATTCACAGTTTTTGCATAATCGTTCTTCACCCAGTCCATAAATACCTCTTTAGTCATTACCCCTTTATTATCATTTTTCATTTTTCCCAGGATCATTTCACTGCTTACTCCTTCTATCGGTAATTCTCTTGCAGGATATATCGGTAATAAAATCACTTTGTCTGCCAAATTCAGCACTTCTGCAAATCCATCAGCCAGGTCCCTTGTTCTGCTGTACAGGTGTGGTTGAAAAATCACCGTACA
>JANOUJ010000134.1:0-3858 GCA_031416815.1 Chitinophagaceae bacterium | reverse complement strand
ACCGTCGGGCAATCCCATAAACCCTTTACTGCAGGAAACGGGGGTTTTATTCTTGGATTACCTCTTTTACCTTCCAATGATTCGAGCAATGCCGTTTCTTCACCACATATATAAGCACCGGCACCACGTTGCACATAAATTTCACAGTCAAAACCGCTACCGAGAATATTTTTACCAAGCCATCCATTATTTTTTGCTTCCTGTATTGCCTGTTCTAATATGTCCACTATCCATGAATATTCCCCACGGATATATATATAAGAACGTTTAGAACCCAATGCAAAAGAAGAAGTAATCATTCCTTCTATCAGCAAATGCGGAATGAATTCCATTAAATATCTATCCTTAAATGTTCCGGGTTCACTTTCATCTGCATTCACTACGAGGTAACGAGGTGCTCCTTCTGGCTTTGCCAGGAAACTCCATTTCATACCAGTAGGAAATCCAGCCCCACCACGGCCTCTCAATCCGCTTTTCTTTACTTCGTCTGTTATCGCATCAGGTGTCATTGTCTTCAATGCCTTCTCCACGCTGCGATAACCACCTTCACGGCGGTACACATCATAGAGCCTGATGTTTTCAATGTGAGCTTTGTCTAATAATAATTTTCTTCCCATATTACTTGCGAGGCGAAGCCGAAGCCTGTCCGACCATATCGTCCGGGCGGGCAATCTCCCCGTATATTTTTGTTATCAGCTTCAGTACTACTATCAACTTTGGTTGCGTCGCACACTTCATCTTTCTGTTCTCTACTGAGCTTGTCGAAGTATCAGCAACCCCCGGTTTCCTAGTGCACTTTATTTTTCTTAATTCGCCCCGCCCAGGCGGGGATGTTTCCGTAAGCCATCATCCCCTCACCGCCTGCCTCGCAAACAATAACCACCTCCTTCCTTTCTTCACCCACACTTCCAGCACTTTCAAATGATAGACAACTGTATTTCCACCATTCAATGAAACCTCATAATCGCCAACAAATCTTGCATTCGCTACATTTCCATTTATCACAACTTGCAGGCTATCTTCTTTTATGCTTTTATAACTGATATAACCTGTTTCCAGATTTTTAATCATTTCTGTTTTTGTTTCTACCCAGCCGTTGCTATGTCCATAGCTCAAAGCCTTATCCGTTTGCTGGTTAATAGAAACCGTGTTCTTTTTTACCAGTGACTGATGAAACTCTTTCAGAGTTGAACTCAACTTCTCTTCATCGGTTTGTGCATTGGCAAAAACAACATTCAGTAAAAGAACTATGATTAATATTTTTTTCAACTTTTTATTTTTCCAGTGTATAAATCATAAACCGGGAAAATCATATCCCAATCTTTACCCCACACCACATTTCCGTTTTCGATATTAAATTTTTTAAAATTTGCTAGTTTTTTATACTTATTAAATTGTGGGTGACTGTGTGTCTTTAAAAATCCGGCAAAGTCAACAACATTTTTCTTATTGTCACTAAACAACAGTTCTACTTTGAACCCATTCATATATTTTGCTCCTTTTACTGATACCGCTTTCATATCACACTTTTTTTGCTATTACTTCACATTTCACTTTTTTATTACGTACAAAAAAGTCAGTCCATTTATCTACTATTCCGTCAGCATATTTCTTTACAAACTTTATTGCCTCTTTCAATTCTTTTTCTGGTAACGGCTTTCTTCCTTTTACTTTCGCCACTTTCTAATCAATCAGTTTCCCGTTTTCAAAAAACAATTCAATTTTCGACTCATATTCCCCTTTTGCCATATGCACATGAATCGGCAGGTGCTCATTCGCATAAAAGAAAAAAATCAGGCCAAAATATTCATAAATCTTAGGCATATCTTAGTTTTTAGCCGCTGCATTATTCCTGCATTCTGCAATTATCGCATCCACTTTTTCTTTTGTCAAATGTTCCCGGTAATTTTTTCCCAGTTGCATCATCGGCGCATACCCACAGGCACCCAAACACTCCACTGTTTTCAACGTAAACATTCCATCTTCACTTGTCGCACCCGGTTTGATGCCGAGTTTATCGTAAATATATTTAATGATGTCATCACTGCCATTCAGCATACAAGGCCCGGTCTGGCAAATTTCAAACATGTATTTACCAACCGGTTTCAAATTATACATGCTGTAAAAAGTAGCCACTTCATACACTTCAACCGGTTGCAGTTGCAGCAAAGAAGCTACATAATCCATCGTCTCCACACTCAGCCAGCCGCCAAATTCCTGTTGTGCCAAATGCAGCACAGGAATAACAGCACTTTTCTGCTTTCCTTCCGGATAAAAATTAATTATCCGTTGAACTTCCTGTAATGATTTATCTGAAAACTGCAAATTCATTTTTTTCTTCTTTCTAATATAAACTGCGTATCTAACTTTTCTGACTCTTCATTCTTTTCCTTCCATGTTCCTTTCTTTACAACTTTTTCAATTCTATCGGGCCATTTTCCAAGTTTCATTTTCCAAAATTCTTTTCAGTACTTGTCTTCTTGCTTAAATGAAAGTCTTAACTTCTTTCTTAGTTCAACCATATTTTTAATTTCACCTTGCCTATTAATTTTATGCATCCATTTCCCCTGCAATCAAATTCAAACTGCTCATTGTTATAATCGCATCACTCAGCATTCCACCTTTTGTCAACTCCTCGAAAGCCTGGTAATAAATAAAACAGGGTCTGCGGAAATGCAAACGATATGGCGTACGTCCTCCATCACTGATTAAATAAAACCCTAACTCACCATTTCCACCTTCCACAGCCTGGTACACTTCACCAACCGGTATCTCTATTTCCCCCATCACAATTTTAAAATGATAAATCAACGCTTCCATTTTGGTGTATACATCTTCCTTCTCAGGCAAATAATATTCAGGCGCATCTGCATGAAAAATTTCTGCTTCTGTTCCTTTAAATTCCTGCACTTTCTGGTAAGCCTGTTCGATGATGCTCAGGCTCTCCCACATTTCTTTTCCCCGAACTAACCAGCGGTCATAATTATCGCCGGTGGTTCCAACTGGTATATTAAATTGAAAATCTTCATAACTACTGTAAGGCGTATGCACTCTCACATCATAATCCACGCCGGCTGCACGGAGATTCGGACCAGTGAAACCATAATTCACTGCCCTGTCTGCGCTGATAGCACCGGTACCCTTTGTTCTGTCCATAAAAATCCTGTTGCGCTGAAACAGGTTTTCAAATTCTTTCAAAACTTTTGGATACTCTTCTAAAAATTTTTCTATTTTCTGAAAAGCAATGTTATTAAAATTTCTTTCAAAGCCACCGATGCGGCCCATATTCGTTGTCAGCCTTGCACCGCAAACCTCTTCATATATTTCATAAATCAGTTCCCGGTATTGCATCACATATAAAAAGCCGGTATAAGCACCGGCATCCACACCCACTATCGAATTACAAATTAAATGGTCAGAAATTCTTGCCAGTTCCATAATAATCACCCGGAGATAATCAACCCGTTTCGGTGTTTTTACACCCAGCAATTTTTCGCAGGTAATATGCCATCCCATATTATTGATGGGAGAAGAGCAATAATTCATCCTGTCCGTCAGCGTTGTTATTTGGTAAAGTGGTCTTCGTTCAGCAATTTTCTCAAATGCACGGTGTATATAACCGATGGTTTGTTCAGTAGAAACAATACGTTCGCCATCTAGTTCCAGAATATTCTGCATCACACCATGCGTCGCCGGGTGGGTAGGTCCCAGGTTCAGCGTCGTGGTTGTTTTCTCAATGGAGCCTTCCGGTAATTTGATATGTTGTTCACTCATAAACCCAAATCCTTAAAGGGGTTTTTGAAATTTTTATTTTGTCATCGTTCTGTTCTTTGGGCATCTTCGTTCCGCCAGCTGGCG
>JANOUJ010000133.1:0-26855 GCA_031416815.1 Chitinophagaceae bacterium | reverse complement strand
CTTAAAGAATCTTCTCCAAATTTTGCAACTGCATCATTCCATTTCCTGGGGAGGCTTGGGTATGGGTAAGTGCCATACTGATCAATGTCAATATAATGTCTTGGCCCTTCTTCAGGCACGGCATATCTTCTTTTATCCGGGTCAATGGAATGCTCACTTAAAAAGACAATGTTGGGTTTAAACAAAACCATCATCTCGGGAGGCAATAAAAAAACAGCGTAGTAATTTATTTTTTGGTGGGCATAAAATCCCCAGCAATAAACAGGCTTGCCTGGGAGCAGTAAAATAAAAAGCGACAATAAGTACCGGATAGCTTTGTTCATGGTAAACCCGATTAAGCTATTTAAAAATACAAATTATTTTTTGGTTTCGCCTTCGTCAATATCAGTTACACCGCCGCTTACAGCAAATTTCATGGTTTGCGAAGCACTGATATTATTTATAAGTCGAACCCTGCTTTTAGGAATAACATATACATTACCTGCAATGGAATAGGCCATCGGTACATACACCGTTACATAATCCTGAAAACCAAAATCCTCCATATCCTCCCTTGTAATAAAACCAAAACGCCAGACCTCGTTACCGTCAATATTGGCGAGTACATGTTTGGTGAATTTTTTATGCTCGCCGGCAAAGGCTTCAAAAAAATCACGGGTGGTGGCATAAATGTGTTTTATACCCGGTGTTTTTTCAAGTAGCTTATCAAAAAAGCTAACAAAACGGCTGGTAATAAAAAAAGAACTGAGATAACCGATTATGATCAAGAATGCAATGATGACCACAAAACCGATTCCATAATTTCTTACATGCACTTCCCCTTTTACATCCGTATATGAAAAAATGGGAATTAAACTGTCGATAGAGGAGACTGCCCAATAAAGAAAGTAAGCTGTAATGGTTATAGGCCCCAATACCAGCAATCCTTGCAGAAAATATTGAAGCAGTTTTTTATAATTGAAACTCTTTTTCATAACGTTTTGTTTAGCCTGCCAAAGATAATTGTTTAAAAAGGTATGATGAATGAGCCTTTAATCCTTTAAATAGACCGGCTATTAAAAAATTGTTACGAATTGCAAAAAAAATGATGGAAACTTTGGTTACATTAAAAGTTTCCTTAGTTTTGCAACCGATTATGACAGATATAGATACTAAAGCAAGAATACAGAAAGCGGCACACGACCTGGTGATGCAATACGGCATACGAAGTGTGAGTATGGATGACATTGCAGCCAATCTCGGTATGAGTAAAAAGACCATTTACCAGTATTTTAAAGACAAGGATGAACTCGTGGAAGCCGTAGTGGACGAAGTTATAACAACCAATCAATACGCCTGTAAACAGGATATTGAGAGGTCTGAAAATGCGGTGCATGAAATATTTCTGGTAATGGAAATGATGGCTGAAATGTTTAAGACAATGAACCCCTTTATACTGCATGATATGCAGAAATACCATCCTGCTGCATTCAGTAAATTCAAGAAGCATAAGAACGAGTTCCTGTATAACGTGTGTACACAAAATCTTTTACGTGGCGTAAAAGAAGAATTATACAGGCCCGAACTGGCAGTAGATATTTTATGCCGGTACCGGGTTGAAACCATGTTTATTCCCTTTAACCCTGAATTTCAGCAAAGCTTAAAACAAAGTTTGGCAAAAATTGAAGAAGAGATACTGATGCATTTTCTTTTTGGGCTCGTTTCTCAAATAGGATACAAACAGATCATAAAGTATAGAGAACAAAAGGCAAAACTGACAAATAAAAATTAAAGCAATAAAATAGTTGTGATGAAAAAATTAAGGAGTTATAGCTTGTTAATAGTATGCCTGCTCACTTTGAATGTAGCAAATGGGCAATCGGTAAATTCATTTACGGTAAAACAGGCAGCTGATTATGCCAAAAAAAATTCGGTACAGGTAAAAAACGCACTGCTGGATATATTGATACAGAAACAAACCAACCGGGATATTACTTCCATTGCATTGCCACAAATAAATGGAAGCATGGGGCTTACCCGAAATATTAATATACCGGTTCAGGTTATTCCAAACTTTATTGGCCCTGCTACTTACCAGGTTTTGATTGATGAAGGGGTTAGAAATGGCAGCGGCCAGCCCGTAGCAGCACCATCAGGCGGTTTTGGAAAACTTCCTTTCCAGTTTGGTACACCGTGGAACGCTAATGCCGGTGTAAGCCTGAGCCAAATTGTATTTGACGGACAGGTGTTTATTGCACTAAAAGCCCGTAATGGAACAATGGACTACCAGCAAAAAATAGCGGAGTTAACGGAAGAGAATATAAAAGCAAACGTTCACAAAGTATATTATCAGCTGGTAGCAGGTAAAATACAAATTGAACTGCTGGATGCAAATATCACCCGCCTGGAAAAATTAAAACGTGATGTACAAATTATGTTTGACAACGGCTTTACCGAAAGCGTGGATATTGATAAACTGTCTGTACAACTTGCCAACCTGCAAACAGAAAAGTTGAAGGCGAATAACATGATCAAAAATGGCTACTCAGGTTTAAAACTGTTGATGGGTATGCCCATTAAAGATAGCCTTATACTTACCGATACACTGGATGACAACAAGATAAAGGAAGGTGTTTTGGAGGCAAGCCAGTATAAGTACAGCGATAGAAAAGATTACCAGGTTATTGAGATAGCCAATAAGTTGAATGGCCTGAATGTTAGAAGATATAAGCTGAGTCAATTGCCTTCTTTCGTTTTGGTAGGTGGTTACAGCAAGCAGGCTCAGCGTGATAAATTTGATTTCTTTGGAAAAGGTGATTGGTTTACCAGTTCCTATATCGGTTTGCAGATGACGGTGCCGATTTTCCATGGGTTTGCTCTAAAAGCCAGAACACAAAAAGCAAGGTTGGAAGCACAAAAAACCCTCAATCAAACAGAAGCATTGAAGATAAATATTGATGCAGAAGTGGAGCATGCTAAAAACAATTTTATTGCAGCCATTGCTTCCATGGATTTTCAAAAAAAGAATATGGTACTGGCCGAAAAAGTATACGGGCAAACGAAAAAGAAATACGAGATCGGTACGGGAGATGCGACCACAATAAACACAGCACAGCTTGATCTTAAAACAGCCCAGACAAATTACATAACCGCTTTGTCTGATGCTATCATTGCAAAGATCGATTTCTTAAAAGCTACGGGAAAATTATAATTAAACAGACCAACTATAAACAGATGAAAAAGCTAACACAAATTTGGATCGCCGTTTTTACCATGGTTTTAATTGCATCCTGCGGCAGCAGTAAAAAAGACGATACTGCACGTATCAATGATAAAAAAGCTGCTATTGAAAAATTAAAATCTGACAGAACCAAAACCGACGAAGAGATAAAAAAACTTCAGGCAGAACTCGAGAAGCTCGACAGCAACTCAGCCAATGCTGCTAAAATAAAATTAGTTGCTGTTGCGGCTGTAACCACGCAGGATTTTAAACATTATATCGACCTGCGGGGTCATGTGGATGCTGAAAATATTTCCTACATATCGCCACGGGGAATGCCCGGGCAGGTGAAGGCTATTTTTGTGCAACAAGGGCAGTATGTAAAAAAAGGGCAGTTGCTGCTTAAGCTTGATAATGCCATTGTACAACAGCAGGTGGTTGCCGCCCGGCAACAGCTTGAAGGAATTAAAACACAATTGGGATTTGCAAAGAATTTATACCAGCGTCAGAGGAATTTGTGGGAGCAGGGCATTGGCACGGAAGTACAACTGATAACAGCCAAAACAAATGTTGAAAGTTTAGAGAACCAGTTAACCGGAGCAGGTGAGCAGGTGAAAGTAGCTGTTGAACAAATGAAAACTACCAACGTGTATAGCGATGTAAATGGTGTGGCAGATATTGTTGCTATCAGGGTTGGCGAAACGTTCCAGGGCATGTCGGCTATGGGGCCGCAAATAAAAATTGTAAACACCAGCAACTTAAAAGTGGTTACCAATATTCCCGAAAATTATTTAACAAGAGTAAGAAAAGGGTCCATTGTAGAAATTAATATTCCCGATGCCAATAAAAAAGTAACATCCAGTATTTCACTCATCAGCCAGTCAATTGATGCTACTTCAAGGGGTTTTATTGCCGAAGCCAGGATACCGGTGGACGCTGCATTAAAACCGAACCAATCTGCTATTATGCGCATATTGGATTATGCTGCTGCCAATGCAGTGGTAATACCTGTAAATACAGTACAGAGCGATGAAACAACAAAATATGTGTATGTACTTACAAAACTCAGCAACGGTAAATCAATAGCTAAAAAAGTACCCGTGGTTATCGGGGAAGTGTACGGTAATGATGTGGAGATCAAAGCAGGACTGAAACCAGGTGATCAATTAATAACAGAGGGCTATCAAAATATTTATGACGGGCAGTTGATCAGCATACAAAGCCCCCTCTAATGAACTTCGTTCCTTATAAGGAACCCCCGAAGGGGAGAGTTGTCAGAGTATAGGGAGTTCAGTAGTGTTTAAAATTTTTAAGATTGTCTTTAAAATATCGAACGAGCCTCAACAAATCAGGGTCCTTAAAGTCCCTTCCATGGGAGGGGATTTAGGGGGAGGCGTCAAAACTAATTTTATGAATTTAATTGAAGGAATAGGTAAAAAATTTAAAGAGTTTGGACCTACAAGCTGGTCGATCAATAACCGTACGGCTATATACATTATTGCCATTATCGTATCTATTTACGGGTTAATGACTTTTAACCGGTTACCGAAGGAACAGTTCCCCGATATTGTAGTACCTACCATTAGTGTAACTACCATATATGTTGGCAACTCGCCAAAAGATATTGAGAACCTGGTAACCAGGCCCATTGAAAAGCAACTAAAAGGAATCAGTGGCGCCAAGGTTCGAAAAATTACGAGTACATCCCAAACCGATTTTAGTTTGATCGTAGTAGAATTTGATACTGATGTTAAAACCGAATTTGCTAAGGTAAAAGTGAAAGATGCGATCGATAAAGCAAAGACCGATCTGCCCAATGATCTTACATCACAACCCGATGCGCAGGAATTTGCGTTCAGCGAAATGCCCATCATGTTTGTAAATGTAAGTGGAGATTATGATGGAATTAAACTGAAAGAGTATGCCGATAAGATGCAGGACAAGTTTGAAGAACTTTCTGAAATTACCCGTGCTGAAATTATTGGCGCACCCGAACGGGAGATACAGGTAAATGTTGATCCTTACAAGATGCAGGCTGCCCGGGTAAGCTTTATGGATATTGAAAATGCCATCAGCAGAGAAAACCGGGATATTACCGGCGGCTTGGTTGAAGTAGGCAACATGCGCCGTACCATTAAAATTAAAGGGCAGTTTACCAGTGTATTGAATTTGCAGAATATTGTGGTAAGAAGCAGTGCAAGGGGAGCATCTGTTTATTTAAGGGATATCGCTGAAATAAAAGATACCATCAAAGAAAAAGACAGTTATGCCCGGCTTGATGGAAAAAATGTAATTACCATTAATATAATAAAACGTGCCGGCGAAAACCTTATCAGCGCAGCAGGAAAAATAAAAGACATCGTAAAAAAAATGCAGGATGATGATGTACTGCCAAAGGATTTAAAAGTAGTTATTACCGGCGATCAGAGCAAAGCAACTGCCACATCTTTTAACGAATTGATCAACACCATTATTATTGGTTTTGTATTGGTATTGCTGGTGCTGATGTTTTTTATGGGTGTAACTAATGCATTCTTTGTGGCGCTTAGTGTGCCGTTGAGCGTGTTTGTAGCGTTCATGTTTTTACCAATTGGCGATGCTATAATTGGTACGCCGGTAACACTAAATTTTATTGTATTGTTTGCGTTGCTGTTTGGGCTGGGTATTATTGTGGATGATGCGATTGTGGTAATTGAAAATACGCATCGTATTTATAATAACGGCAAGGTTCCAATAATACGAAGTGCCAAAGAAGCCGCCGGCGAAATTTTTATACCGGTGCTGGCTGGTACAGCCACAACGCTGGCGCCATTTTTTCCCCTGCTTTTCTGGAAGGGTATAATAGGTAAGTTTATGATCTACCTGCCTACTATGCTTATACTTACGTTGGCAGCTTCGCTGATCGTAGCTTTTATATTTAACCCGGTTTTTGCCGTAAGCTTTATGAAGCCCGAAGGCAGGGAATTTGAAGAGCCTAAAAAAACAATATTTAAAAAGTCATTCTTTTGGATAGCCATTATTATTGGCGCTATACTGCACGTGGTTGGCTGGCATGGTACTGCAAACTTCCTTTGGTTCATGGTCTTGCTATCCATACTAAACCGGTATGTTTTTAATGACATCATTCATTATTTTCAAAATAAAGTATTGCCTGGTTTAATGCGCCGGTACGAAACTTTATTGCGCTGGGTACTTAAAGGCACAAGACCCGTTTGGATGCTGGTGAGTTTATTTGTTCTGTTTCCGGTAGCGGCAGGCTTATTATTTCTTAGTGTAAGTGCAGGCAGAACGAAGTCAACTTTTTTTCCAAGCGGCGATCCCAATTTTGTTTACGTGTATTTAAAAATGCCGATAGGCACCGATGTAAAAACTACAGATAGCGTTACCCAATTTCTTGAGAAAAAAGTATACAAGGTTCTGGAAGCAGAAAAACCCGGCACCCAGGGAAGTATTGTAGAAAGTATAATCACCAACGTAGCCAACAGTGCAAATAATCCCCGCAGTAACAATCGAAGCATCCAATCTAACCTGGGCAGGATACAGGTGTCGTTTGTTGAGTTTGAAAAGCGCCATGGCAAAAAAACTAAACCATACATGGATGAAATAAGAAAACAGATGGTTGGTGTACCCGGTGCCAGCATTGAAGTGGCCCAGGAAGATGGTGGACCGCCAACTGATCCTCCGGTTAACATAGAAATTATAGGAGATAGTTTTGAAGAAATTTCAAAAGTTGCCAGCAGCTTATCCAATTATTTGGATACAAACCAGGTGTACGGTGTCGAAAATTTAAGAATGGATGTGGACCTTAACAGCCCGGAGATCACCGTAAATGTGGACAGAGAAAGAGCGATGATGGAAGGATTGAGTACCGGACAAATTGGAATGGAAATACGTACGGCCGTTTTTGGAAAAGAAGTAAGTAAACTAAAAGAGGGTGAAGACGAATATAAGATACAGTTGCGTTACAGTGATTTGCAACGAAGCAATATTACCGACATCATGAACATGCGTATCACATTTATGGATATGAATACCATGATGGTGAAATCAATACCGGTGAGTGCGGTAGCAACTATTGATTATACAAATACATCAGGCGCTATTGCACGTAAAAATGTAAAACGTACCATCCAGCTGCAGTCAAATGTGCTTGACCCTACAATGACCGGTGCAGTAAACGAAAAGCTGGCAGATAAGATCGCCGATTTTAAAGCAATAACCCGTATTCCTGCTGATGTTACCATTAAACAAACCGGTCAGGGTGAGCAGGAAGCCGAAACAAATTCCTTTTTACTGAATGCATTTTTAATTGCTATGGGATTGATCTTCCTGATACTGGTGCTTCAGTTTAACTCCATGAGTAAACCATTCATAGTATTAACAGAGATATTCTTTTCAATAATAGGCGTTTTACTGGGCTATGCATTTACCGGTATGACCATTGCAACCATCATGTTACTGGTAGGTATCATTGGCTTGGCTGGTATTGTAATTAAAAACGGGATCCTATTGATTGAGTTTACAGATGAATTACGCAGCAGGGGCGTTAAAACAAGAGAAGCAGCCATACAGGGTGGTAAGATCCGCATCATTCCTGTTTTGTTAACTGCATTGGCAACCATGCTCGGCTTGTTACCGCTTGCTGTAGGATTTAATATTGATTTTGAATCTTTTTTCAAGCATCTAAATCCGCATATTTTCTTTGGTGGCGACAGTGTAGTGTTTTGGGGGCCGCTTAGCTGGACAATCATTTTCGGATTGATATTTGCCTTCTTCCTTACATTAATAATGGTGCCAAGTATGTACCTTATTGCTGAAAGGTTGCGCAGGCCAATGGACAAATTCTACGGCACAAAGTATGTTGCCTTATTTGGTTTTACCGGTCCGCTCTTTTTCATTTTTGTTGGTATTATGTACCTGGTTAAAAGAATACAGGGTAAAAAAGTATGGAACGGTAAATTAAAAGAAATTAAATCCTGAGAAAACCGTATTCTAACCTGATAAGTGCCGCTCAGTTTTTGGGGCGGCATTTTATTTTTTCTTTGGTCAAAATTTTATGTTTTCTTTTTTTTAATTGATATTATCTTCACAACAAAAATATAGCCATGCGAACAAACCATGAAATTGATTACAAAATTTACGGCGAAGAACTTCAGTTTGTAGAAATTGAGCTGGACCCTAATGAAACAGCCATTGCAGAAAGTGGTGCCTTTATGATGATGGACAACGGCATTGAAATGGAAACCATTTTTGGCGACGGCAGCCAGCAACAAGGCAGTGGTTTTTTAGGTAAGTTAATGAGTGCCGGTAAAAGGCTTATAACCGGCGAAAGTTTATTTATGACTGCATTTACCAATACCAGCCACGGAAAAAAGAGAGTAAGCTTTGCTTCGCCATACACCGGTAAAATTATTAAGTTTGATCTAAGTGAATTGGGTGGAAAGATCATTACACAAAAAGATGCATTCCTTTGTTCAGCAAAAGGCGTAAGTATTTGTATTGAATTTCAACGCAGGCTGGGCACCGGTATATTTGGCGGCGAAGGTTTTATTATGCAAAAACTGGAAGGCGATGGACTGGCTTTTGCGCATGCCGGAGGCTTTGTAGTTGAACGGCAATTACAAGCTGGTGAAGTTTTAAAAGTAGATACTGGGTGTGTAGTTGCTTATACACCCAATGTTGATTTTGATGTGGAAATGGTGAGAGGCATCAAAAATTTTATGTTTGGCGGCGAGGGATTATTCTTTGCAAAACTTACCGGCCCGGGCCATGTATGGCTGCAAAGTTTACCTATCAGCCGGTTGGCCGGCCGTATTATGCAGTACGGAACTTATAAGCGTAAAGAAGAAGGAGGAATTTTGGGAGGGTTTGGAAATTTATTGGATGGAAGGGAGTAACAATTAAATCAGTTAAAATATTGAGTCAGGCCCATGGCCTGACTTTTTTTATAAAATAAATTTGGTTGTTCAATTTGCTTAATCGTATATTTGCGATATAAGATTAAAGTATGGCAATTCACAAGAAAGAAGAATTTACACAAAAAGAACAGGAGCTGGCGGAATTTGCCAAGGCCCTGGCGCATCCAGCTCGTATAGCAATATTAAAATTGCTGGCTCAAAAGAATGAATGTATATGTGGTGAGATAGTGGAAGTGTTGCCGCTTTCACAATCTACTGTATCGCAGCATTTAAAAGAATTGAAAAATGCAGGGTTGATCGATGGGAGCATTGACGGTCCCAGAAGCTGCTACTGCATTAACTGGAAAGCCTTTGAAAAATTTATGGGCGAATTCAGTTTCCTGTTTAACAAATTGAAAGTGCAAAATGAGAAAGCGTGTTGCTAGAGCCCCTCCTATCCTCCCCGAAGGGGAGGTAAATGGAGAAGATTGAAGCGAAAATTTGCCTATAATAAAAGAGGTATTCATTTAACAACTGCCAACTTCCAGTTCCCTCTCCTTAGGAGAGGGGTTGGGGTGAGGCCAAAAAAGTATAACCATGAACAACGAATCTCAAATTAAGGAACTCGTAAAAGAAAAGTATGCTGCCATTGCAGAGCAAAGCCAAACTCAAAATGCCACGTCCTGCTGCGGAGCCACATCATCCTGCGGTGGCGATGAAGTGTATAACATCATGAGTGATGATTATACAAAAATGGAAGGCTATAATCCTGATGCTGATTTAGGACTGGGCTGCGGACTCCCAACGGAATTTGCTAAAATTAAAGCAGGTGATACTGTTATTGATTTAGGCAGCGGAGCCGGTAATGATGCTTTTATTGCACGTAAAATTGTAGGTGAAAACGGTAAAGTGTTAGGCATTGATTTCACAGAAGCCATGGTTGCTAAAGCAAGAACCAATGCGGAAAAACTGAACTTCAATAATGTAGAGTTCAGGTTGGGAGATATTGACGACATGCCCGTTACCGGCAATTATGCAGATGTGATTGTAAGTAATTGCGTACTGAATTTGGTGCCCAACAAACACAAAGTGATCAGTGAGATTTTCAGGGTATTAAAACCCGGCGCTCATTTTTCCATATCTGATATTGTACTGGAAGGTAACCTGCCTGCAAAATGGAAAGAGGTTGCAGAATTATATGCTGGCTGTGTTAGCGGCGCCATACAAAAACAGGTTTACCTGGAGATGATTGAAGAAGCGGGGTTTAAGAATATCGCATTACAAAAAGAAAAAGAAATTATAATACCCGATGATATTTTGAAGAATTATTTATCTGAGACAGAAATTGCTGATTATAAAAATGGGAATACCAAAATCACCAGTGTTACTGTGTATGCCGAGAAACCGGCTAAAGACGAAAGAAATTGTTGTGAGCCGGGAAGCGGATGCTGCTAAGCTCAACTTTGCCAAAATTTATAACTTTGGCAAAGTTTTCAAAAAATACTCCATGCAAAAAAAGATACTCTTCGTCTGTATAGAAAACAGTAATCGTTCACAAATGAGCCAGGCATTTGCAAAAATACTGGGTGGCGATTCGGTGGAAGCATATAGTGCCGGCAGCAAACCCAGCGGCATTGTTAATCCCAAAGCTATTGAAGCTATGGGCCAACTGGGTTACGACCTCAGTACACACGATAGTAAAACCCTTGATGAAGTAAAAATATTTGCACCCTTTGACGCAGTTGTCACGATGGGCTGTGGCGATGCCTGCCCCTGGATGCCCGCCAAAAGATTTATAGACTGGCAGATACCTGATCCCAAAAATATGGAGCCTGGAGCATTTAATGAAGTGCGTGATCTTATAAAAAGGAAAGTAGAAGAACTGATCATGGATATAAAATAAAAATCCCCCGGATTTAGCGGAGGACTTTTTTTTAAACCAATATTTTTTAATCCCTTCCTGATAGTAAGGATAACAGCCTCAAGATCTCCAGGTACAACCATACAATTACCACAAGCAAACCAAATGCACTATACCATTCCATATATTTTGGAGCACCCATTTCTGCACCGGTCTCTATCATATCAAAATTGAGGATCAGGTTCAGCGCAGCCAAGGCCACAACAAAAACTGAAAAACCAATTCCCAGTGCACTGCTTTCATGTAAAAAGGGCACAGATATTCCAAAGAAACTCAGGACAAAAGTTATCATGTAAAACATCATTATTCCTGCAGTGGCAGTCATAACAATTGCTTTAAATTTTGCAGTTGCCTTTATTATTCTAAAAGTATAGAGTAAATACATAGCAATGCAGGTGCCGAAAGTAAGGCCCACGGCATTCATAATAATTCCGGGAGCCTGGTCCGCAAAAGCAAAATTATAATAAGCGGATATTCCACCCACAAATAAGCCTTCCAATAAAGCATAGGCTGGCGCCAGGTACGGAGACCATTCTTTTTTAAACATCAGAACGACCGCCACAACCAATCCTCCAATGGCACCGGTTAAAATCAATGGCATTACGTTACCTCCGTCAGCAAATTCTTTCCAGGAATAGAAAGCTGTTCCCATTACCATTAAAAATAAAAATCCGAATTTATGCATGGTGCCTCTCACAGTCATTGCGTTTTCATGACTGACTACTTCATCTAATACAGTATCCTTAAATCTTTTTTCGGTAAGAAAAGGATTACTTGATTTGAAAATTGCCATATGTGTAAATTTAGAAAGTAAAATTAATTCTTTTCTTTAAAGCAAAGCGTTAATTTTTTAAATTTGGATACTTGCTAACGGGTTCAAAATTATATTCATTTTTTGCCTTCAACTTTATGATGAATTGCCTTAGTTCAACTGAATCGGCGGAGTCTTCATATACCTGGTCGTGTGCAAGTAGCACAAGGTGATCTGATGTTTTTGTTTTGGCATTTGTAAACATACTGTCAATCTGTAAAATCATTTCCTCACTGGTATTTGTAAGTTTCAGGTTGTGATCGTAGTGCCATTCAAGATCCCAGCCGGCAATCGTATAACCATTTGCAAAAAGTGAGTCTGCCGCAACCTTTGATGTACTGATATCCGTCTGGTTTATCAATTCAGTGCGCCATATATTTCTCCCCGGTGTACGTATTATATTTGCTGTTAAGTGCAGGCTGTCGGCACAGCGTTTAAAATCCTTCACAACACTGTCCGGAACCTGGTAAAATTTGGTAAACTTATTTTTAAAGGCATGGGTAAAACTGTGGTTGGCAATTTCAAAGTACTTGCTGTTGACCAGGCTGTCAAATATGGCACTTTGTGTGGTACTTCCGTAAACATGTTCACCTATGATGAATAATGTAACGGGTATTTCTTCTTCCTGTACAATGTGCATCATGTTTTTTGTTCCCTTGTTCGGGCCATCATCAAACGTAAGGTAAATGGTTTTCTTTTTCTTTTTGGGAGCACCTGCGTTTTGTTTAACAACAGCAGTATCCGGGTTTGAAAAATTAACCGAACTTACTTTAACAGCTGTATCGGTCTCATAATAGTAGCAGGATGTAAAAACAACAGTCGCGATCGTTGTTTTTGCCATTTGCGAAGTTACCAGTTCCATTAGCTTATAGGGGAAGCAGGCATTGGCAGAGTCGGGGTCCATAAATGTTTGGGATAAATAATTTGAAACATGAAGATAATAGTGCCGGTAATCCGTTTCAAAATAACCGGTGTTAAAAATTATATAAAGCCCGAACTAATTTTTAAATCCGGGTTTCAACCTCAAAAGCCAAGATTCTTTATCTTTGTTGCATGCAACAGTTATTACAGCAAATAGAATTTTTAAAAGCAGAAATTGCAGCATTTAATGATGGTGATGCCGAAACCTTCCGGATAAAATACCTTGGTACAAAAGGCCATGTTAAAGCGATGATGGGCGAAATGAAAAATGTGGCAGCAGAAAATAAAAAAGAAGCCGGACAGTTGCTGAACGAGTTTAAATTATTTACTGAAGCAAAATATGAAGAGTTAAAGGCTTCCTCGAACAACGGACAACAAACAACAACGAACGAAATTGACCTTTCTTTGCCTGCAGACCCGTTACCGCTTGGCGGCCGTCATCCCATCAGCATTGTAAAAAATAAAATTATTTCTATTTTTCAGAGGCTGGGTTTTGCCGTTGCCGAAGGCCCCGAGATTGAAGATGACTTTCATAATTTTACTGCATTAAATTTACCCGACAATCATCCTGCCCGTGATATGCAGGATACTTTTTATATTTCGCAAAATCCCGACTGGTTGCTAAGAACACACACCAGCAGTGTACAAGTTCGTGAAATGCAAAAAGGTAAATTACCCATCCGCATCATTTGCCCTGGCCGTGTTTACCGCAACGAAACCATCAGCGCCCGGGCGCATTGTTTTTTTCACCAGGTAGAAGGTTTGTACATCGCCGAAAATGTTTCCTTTGCTGATCTGAAGCAAACGCTGTATTTTTTTGTGCAGGAGATGTTTGGCGCAGCGGTAAAAGTTCGCTTCCGTCCCAGTTATTTTCCTTTTACCGAGCCCAGTGCCGAGATGGACATCAGCTGCCTTATTTGCGGCGGCGAAGGTTGCAGTGTTTGTAAAAAAACCGGCTGGGTCGAAATTCTTGGATGTGGTATGGTACACCCAAATGTGCTCGACAACTGCGGTATAGACAGCAATAAATACACTGGTTTTGCTTTTGGAATGGGTATCGAAAGGATCACCATGCTTAAATACCAAATAAAAGACTTGCGCCTGTTTAGTGAGAATGATGTACGTTTCTTAAAACAGTTTACTTCAGCTATATAGATTAAAAAAAACAATTTCTCCTTTAATACACTACATATCATAATTGTACAATTGCAATGTATAATTATGTAACCTTCTTTTTTTGCTTTGGCACCATAATTGAAAAGGTGCAATGTATAAGCTGATGCATACAGCATCAGATCACTAACAACATCAGATTTATGAAGCTTACACGTGCATTTGGCAGTTTAATGACTGCATTGGCAATAATTCTTTTTACTTCCTGTTCTGTTTCGAAGGAAGCACGGAGCATAAAAAGAAACATCAACGGCAACTGGATACTTGAAACAGTAACGGTAGAGGGAATTGCGGGTGTGGTAAAAACCAAGGTGTTTAATGAGGAAGACCTTAGCTGTTTTATAGGCAGTGAATGGAATTTTATTTCAAACAACAGCATGGGCAGTTATACACTTGTTGATAAAAGTAAAAACTGTACGCAGTTACAACGTTTTATCCGTTGGTCGGTATACGAGCCGGAAGGTACTCCAAAAGAGTTTCAGTTTAAGAGGCTTGACGATAAAAAGAATGCAATGGACAATGGAGACGGTTACCGGTTAACAGTTACTGATATCACCGACAACAATCTTAGGCTTAGGTCGAATATTGTTTTTGAAGGAAAGCCAGGAGCGATCATTTACAATTTTGTAAAAAGATAAATTAATAAAAACAGTTTTTATGAAAAAGATATTTTGCAATACAGGATTAGCATTGGTTGCGCTCATGTTGGTAGCCAGCGGATGTGATACCGTTAAAAAAACTAACAAAGCGCAAAGAGGTGGTGTAATTGGAGGAGTTGCTGGCGGTGTAATTGGCGGTGTTATCGGAAACAACGTGGGTAACGGAAATACCGTACTGGGAGCTGTTATAGGCAGTGTTGTTGGTGGCGTAGCTGGTGCAGTTATTGGAAATCAGATGGACAAACAGGCTGAAAAAATTAAAAACGAAATACCAGGCGCCGAAGTGCAAAGAGTGGGTGAGGGTATTGTTGTAACATTTAGCGAAAAGAATCCTGACGGATCGAAAATGGGTGTTTATTTTGATTTTGACAAATCTGAAATAACGCCAAATTCTAAGTTGGCTTTAAATAAATTGATCCAGATATTTAAAGAGTACCCTGAAACTAATTTATTGGTTGAAGGTCATACGGATGATAAGGGTGCAGACACTTACAACCTGGCCTTATCTGAAAGAAGAGCTATGGCTGTTGGAAGTTACCTGAAAAACAATGGTATTACTCCATCAAGGCTTACTATTAATTGGTATGGAGAAGCACAACCCAAGACTGAAAATACAAGTGATGCAAACAGGGCCGAAAACAGGCGTGTGGAATTTGCCATTACAGCTAATGAAAAAATGAAAGAAGCTGCCAGGAAAGAAGCGGCCGGGAAATAATTTTCTCTATGGATATAAAAGCATTGTTGTTTAAAAAACAGCAATGCTTTTTTTATGAGACTAACTCATGCCCGCCTGAAAGTAGCTGATAAATAATATCTTTACTCCAAACTAATACAACAAAATATTTATGATCAATACCATCTGCGTTATTGGCGCCGGCACCATGGGCAGCGGTATTGCCCAAACGGCGGCACAAAGCGGTTTCTATACTGTACTTTTTGATATTAACAATGAGGTGCTGGAGAAAGCAAAAATCGCAATTGAAAAAGGTCTTCAATTCTTAGTTGATAAAGAAAAAATTACACCTGCGGAGAAAGAAAACACTTTTCAACGAATACGTTTTGTTACCGATACCAACGATTGCCTGGCAGATATTATCGTTGAAGCTATTGTTGAAAAAGTTGACGCCAAAGTAGCCATCTTTAATCAGTTGGCCGAAGTAAACCACTCGGAAGTTATTTTTGCAACCAACACCTCTTCCTTATCTGTTTCCGATATACAGGCAAAAGTGCAGCAGCCGCAGAGAGTGGTTGGCATGCACTTCTTTAATCCGGCACAGGTAATGAAACTGGTTGAAGTAGTAAAAGGGTCTCTAACAACCGATGCAGTTGCAAAAGAAGTTTATGAGCTTTGCATACAGATGAAAAAAACGCCTGTAATGTGTAAAGATGCGCCAGGCTTTATTGTAAACCGGGTTGCCAGGCATTATTACCTCGAAGCAATGAAACTGGTGGAGATAGGTATGGCCACAATAGAAAATGTTGACGACCTGATGGAGGCATCGGGCTTTAAAATGGGTCCATTTAAATTGATGGACCTTATTGGTAATGATGTTAACCTGGCTGTATCGCAGTCTTTATATGATGCCTGTGATAAAACGGAGCGCTTTAAACCATCAGCACTACAAATGGATAAGGTGGCCAAAGGCGAGTTAGGTAAAAAATCCGGCAAAGGATTTTATAATTACACTTGATAATTAAATTAAAAAAGGAAATGCCTGTACTCTAAAACATTATTAATTATCCATTAAACAATTATCAATTAAAGAAAATGATTTTAGTAACCGGTGGGGCAGGTTTAGTTGGAAAGGAATTGATCACACAGTTGCTGCAGGACGGCAAGCAGGTGAGAGCCATTTTTAACAAAACAAAGATCACAGGTTTCCATAATGAAAATCTGCAACAATTGCAATGTGATATTTTGGATGTGATTGGGTTGGAAGAGGCGATGAAGGGTGTTGACCAGTTGTATCATTGTGCTGCTATAGTTACTTTTAATCCCAGGCGAAAGCCGGAGATGTTTAAAATAAATATTGAGGGCACTGCCAATGTGGTTAATGCGGCGCTTGATGCCGGGATAAAGAAAATGCTGTATGTAAGTTCGGTAGCAGCTTTAGGAAGAATACGTGAAGATGGCCCCATTAATGAAACCATGAACTGGACCGAGGAAACCAGCAACAGTGCATATGGGCAAAGTAAATACCTGGCAGAAATGCAGGTATGGCGTGGCATTGGCGAAGGATTGGAAGCAGTAATAGTAAATCCCGTTATTATATTGGGAGCCGGAGATTGGAATGGAGGCTCATCACAGATATTTAAAAACCTGTATAATGAATTTCCCTGGTACACAAACGGCAGCACTGGATTTGTAGATGTACGTGATGTTGCAAAAGTAATGACGGAATTAATGAACAGTAATATTATTGCAGAGCGGTTTATTATCAGCGCAGAGAACAGAACCTATGCGGAGGTATTTAATTTAATTGCCAAAGCATTTGGAAAAAGACTTCCGCATAAAATGGTAACGCCTGTATTGGCAAAAATTGTTTGGCGGCTGGAAGCGATAAAGAGCTTTTTTACAGGAAAAGAACCCTTGATTACAAAGGAAACTACCGCAACTGCATTGGCTAAAGTTAGTTTCAACAATAGCAAGCTGAAAACTTTTTTACCAGCCTTTAAGTACCGGAAAATTGAAGAGACGATTGCTGATACCTGTAAGGCATTACAACAAAAGATTAACAACGGTTAATTTAATTTCGCATGATAAGTGCATCTTAGATGCGTAAACAATATTGAATGAAAAGAAGTATACTATTTTTAATAATTGCATTTTGTTCTTTACATGGTTTTTCACAAACCGGTTATACCATCAGCGGAAAAATTATTGATGATGCTACCAAACAGCCTTTGCAGGGCGCATCTGTATTTGCAGAGAATACAACCATTGGCACCGCAACAAACGAACAGGGTTTTTTTACTTTAAGACTGCCCGGCGGCGGTTACAGCATAGCCATAACTTTTACCGGTTATCAAACAGAAACAAAAAGGGTAACAGCCGGCGATGCCGGAAATAATGAAATGTTAATAGAAATAAAGAAGAAGGAAAAGGCGCTGGAAGAGTTTGTGGTTAAATCTACTTCTGAAGTTGCAGACGGGCTGCAAAAGTATGGTGACTTTTTTTTAGAAAATTTTATCGGTAAAACGGAAAACGGCAGGCAATCTTACATTAAAAACAAAGAGGCGCTTAAGTTTTTTTATTATCGCAGGGCAAAGCGGTTAAAAATACTGGCTACGGCGCCCCTTGAAATTGTAAACGATGCATTGGGATATACCATAAAGTACCAGTTGGATTCATTTGTGCATGAATATAACACACAGGTAAGCCTTTATACAGGTAATCCGCTTTTTCAGGAAATGCAGTCAAACGACCAGGCACAGCTGGAAAAATGGAAGGTAGCACGCAAAGTGGCTTATAATGGGTCAATCCTGCATTTTATGCGTAGCATGTACCAGAAAAAATTAAAAGAAGAAGGGTTTGAAATTCAGTTCATCGTAAAGTATAATGATAAGGAAACAGCCATTCCTTTAAAAAACTTTTATGGGGCTGTAAATTACAGTATGGATGACAGCAGCAAATTGGTTGACATTCTGCCAAGACAAAGGGAGATGGCTGTTATCTATAAAAACGAAGTGTCTTCAGATCAGTACCTGGAAACGACACCCGATGCCTCATCAAAGTTTCAGCTGTCTGTTCTTTCTTTTTTACCCGATGAGTCTTTAAATATTGAACAGAACGGATTTTATTTTGAACAGCATGATATAACTATAACCGGTTACTGGGCGTGGGAGAAAATAGGCGATATGCTGCCATACGATTTCGATTTTAGGGAGGCCGCCGTACCGGTAATTAAAGAAGAAGTGACAACGCCGGTTGTTGTTGATGCGGTAAAACCTTTGCCAGATAATTCAAAAGCAAACGAAAGCACTTTAACTGCTGTTACCTGGAAAGTTGACGAGAGCAAGGTAATTGATGGTAACAATATGTTTTCCTATAAAAGAGGTGCACAAGAGAATACGATCAACTTTGACAATGATTATTATAAATTCAGCAACGATAATACAGGCGTGTATTCCTTCAACGGGCAGGATTATAAATTTAATTGGAAATATCTGGATGCAGAAAAAGCAAGGATTGAAATGGTGATCTTGTATCCCTCGCCGCTTATTGTGAGTCTGGAAAATGTAACACTTACTGCAACCTCATTAAAATATACCCGCCTGCAAAAAGTGAACGGGTTAAATTTTGTCGCCATTGAATCGAGATCAATAAAATAAAGGCGGTTACATTATTTACCCATCACCTTTTCCCATAACTCCGGTATTCTTTTTACCCAAACCAATTCCCGGGATTTCAGCTTTGCTTCCTGTATTGGTGAGCCTAAATAAGCTTTGCCTCCTTCCACGTCTGTACCAATACCACTTTGCCCATAAACAACAGCGTTTTCTCCAATAGTGAGGGTTTTACTTACACCAACCTGTCCCCATAAAGTAACCCCGTCTTGTAAAGTAACCACACCTGCAATACCAACCTGTGCGGCTAAAAGGCAATTATTACCCAAAACCGTATCATGTCCTATGTGGATCATATTATCCAGCTTACATCCTTTGCCAATAATAGTATCGTGGCTTACACCACGATCGATCGTACAGCCTGCCCCGATTTCTGCAAAATCTTCTATGATAACCCTGCCGCAATCAGGCATTTTTTTGTACCACAATTCCCGGTCTTTTTTGGTGTTATAATAAAAGGCATTGCTGCCAATTACTGTGCCTGACTGTATGACCACATTATCCCCTATAATACAATGGTCCATGATGGTCGTATTTGGATGTATGATGCAGTTTTTTCCAATGCGAACATGATTGCCAATAAATACACCTGGATAAATAAAACTTCCTTCACCGATCACTGCCGAATCGCTGATCATTTTAGTTGATGGTTCAAATGGCCGGAAATGATTTACAATTTTGCAATAAGCTTCAAAAGGATTTTCAACTATCAATAAAGCTTTCCCTTCCGGTACATCCGTTTCTTTGTTGATGATGATAAAACTGGCAGCGCTGTTTAAACACTTGTTGTAATATTTTGGATGATCAACAAAAACCAGATCACCTGCTTCCACTTTATGTATTTCATTGATCCCGGTTGCCGGTTCATGGGTGTTGCCAACTAATTTTGCATTGATGAATTCAGCGATCCATGGCAGCGAAACGGGAGATGGAAATTGCATAATTTGTAAATTTCAGCAAAGGTACATCGCTTTGCTTTCAGTTGATTTTTATCAAAAAAACTAAATAAAGGTCTTTTAAAACACAAAGTGCCGAAACTTTTTTTGTTTTGCTCAGGTAAAAAAAGGCACATAAAACCGGGTAACAAAAAGAAAAAATTTGAATCTGGTTTAAAAGCACGGAAAAAATAAAATAGAATATAAAAACACACCTTCTGCTGTAACACCAATGTTGACAGCGCTTTCAGGCAATCGTATAATTTGTAGATTAAAAATGGGAATACACCTTAATTGCTTTTTGTATTTTTATTTGTGGCTTCATTGTGAAAAAATAAGCAGCCTTATCCACAGCAGGATTTAAAATGTGAATAAAATAATTCAAAATTATTTTTTCGTTAGCGAAAATTATTTTTAATATTGTGTAAGGAATTTGATTCCTGGTACTTACTAACCCATCTATATAGCAAAGCCTGACTTGAAAAAGTCGGGCTTTATTTTTATCGCTATCATTGTAATAATAAAATATCGGGGCAGATGAAAATTTATGAATCATTCCAAAATGAGTTTTTGATCGATACAGACAAAAGCAAATTAAATGTTGAGGTCATTCATAATTATTTATGCAACGAAAGTTATTGGGCGAAAAATATTCCAATGGAAGTTGTAAAAAAAAGTATAGAAGGGTCCTGTTGTTTTGGAGTGTATGTAAAAAAAAATTCAACAACAAAACAAATTGGTTTTGCAAGAGTGATTACTGACTATGCAACCTTTGGTTACCTGGCCGATGTTTTTATTCTTGATACCTACCGTGGAAAAGGCCTTTCAAAATGGCTGATGAAAACGATTATGAATTGTCCGGATCTGCAGGGTTTACGAAGATGGTTATTGGCAACAAAAGATGCACATGGCCTGTATACAAAATTTCGTTTCTTGCCGTTGGATAAACCGGAACGAATTATGGGTTTTAAACCCTTTGAAGAATACCCTGAAACCAACTTATAATGCCATCTTCATTTCATAAGTAGCCCGAAGGGCTGCGTTGAAATGTTAGATGGTATTATGCCGACAGAAACATGATCAGACTATTTAAGCGTGTTAGTCGGTATAATTATATCCTTAACTTGCAGCCTAAATTATAATACATGCTTAAATCAATGACCGGTTTCGGAAGAGCTGAACAGACCGTACATGAAAAAACCTTTTTAGTAGAATTAAAGGCACTCAATGGTAAACAATTTGAATTGCAGCTTAAATTACCACCCTTATTAAGGCCTTATGAGTTTGAGATCCGTAATACTTTACAGGAGCATTTGATACGTGGTACCATTGACTGCATGGTCATCATCAAACAAAACGGAACATCAAAACCAGTTAACATCAACACCGACCTGATAAAGGCGTATTACACCCAAATTGAAACACTGGCGGGTGAATTGAAAATAGATACCAACTCGGTACTAAGCGCTTTGCTCCGTTTACCTGAAGTGGTAACACCAACGAATGATATTTTAAGTGAAACTGATTTTGCTGAGTTCAGTAAGGTGCTATCGGAAGCATTGAATAACTTAAACCAACATAGAACAGATGAAGGCGCAGTTTTGGAAAAGGACCTGCTACTCCGCATAAGCCAAATTAAGGAACAGGAAGAAGCCATATTGGTTTTGGAGCCTAACCGTAAAAAAAGAATTAAAGACGAAATAAATCAATTGCTTGAAAAACATGTTGGTAAAGAAAATATAGATAACAACCGCATGGAGCAGGAATTGATCTATTACATGGAGAAGATCGATATTCATGAAGAACAGATCAGGTTGCGCCAGCATTGCGAGTATTTTGAATCCATTATTAATGAAGCAGATGAAGGGAAAGGAAAAAAACTGTCCTTTATTTTACAGGAAATTGGCCGGGAGATCAATACAACAGGTAGCAAGGCTTACGATGCTGATATTCAAAAATGTGTTGTAAAAATGAAGAATGAATTGGAAAAGGCAAAAGAACAGGTGCTGAATATTCTATAAGGGGCAAAAGTCAAAATTAAAAAGTAAAAAACTTAAGAGGTTTTGAAAATTAAGCGCATAATAAAATACAAGGTTCTATTTTTAATGCTAGCGGTTTTTCTGTTTTTAAATTCCTGCAACCAGATCGATATTTTTGAGAAGAATACGGTAATACCAAAATATGAGTGGCAGCAAAGTTTTACAGCCACGGGAGATTTTGTGATTTCAGACACGGTTTCGGCCTATAGCATTTATTTGGTATTACGCCATACGGATGCCTATCAGTATAATAATATTTGGCTTAATATCGGTCTGCAACCTCCCGGCGACACTTTGCGTATTCAAAAAATAAATCTGGTATTGGGAGACGATGCAAACGGATGGCATGGCACCGGCATGAATGATATATGGGAGGTGCGTAAATTATTGAATGGTGCACCACGCCGGTTTAAACAGCCAGGAAAATACAGTTTCAGCATTTCACAGATCATGCGTGATAATCCTTTGCTCCACATGATGAGTGTTGGTTTACGTATCGAAAAGCAGAAAGATTAACAAAGTCTTTACCACAAAATCAGTCTCCGTCGGTTTTTTCCAAAACAATTCTTTATTTTGCACATTATGAAAATGAAAATCGCTGCATTCATACTCTTTATTTCTATTAGCGGAAAAGCCAATGCACAGTCACAAAATTTAGAATACGTTCAAAAAGGCGAATTTGGAATTACAGCAGGCCTGGCGCATTATTTCGGCGATTTAAATACCAGGGCATCAATCAGCAGGCCCAAACCTGCAGTGGGCGTTTTTTTTCGCAAACAGTTTGGCAATTATGTGGGTTTACGATTGAGTGCGCATTATGCCCAGGTTGGATACAGCGATATTTACAGCAGCAACGATTACCAGAAAACCAGGAACCTCAGTTTTAATTCAAATATCTGGGAAGTGGCATTGCAGGGCGATTTTAATTTCTTCAAATTCGTTCCTACCGATCCTTATTATTCCTTCACCCCCTATATTACGTTGGGCATTGGTGTATTTACCTATGATCCCTATGCATACACAGATGGTAAAAAAGAATTCTTGCGTCCCTTGGGTACCGAAGGGCAGGTTATAGGTTATAAAGGCAGAAAGCCTTATAGTACGCTGGCCATGTGTATACCACTTGGGGTGGGCTTTAAATATAACCTTAGCGAAAAAGTTAATTTCTCTTTTGAATTGGCGCATCGCTTTACCACTACTGATTACCTGGATGATGTAAGTACTACCTATGCAGGCATTAACAACTTCTTACCATTATCAACTGCAGCTTTGCTGCAGGACCGTTCTGTTGAAATAGATCAGGATAATCCACTGGGTATTGAAGGCAGGCAGCGTGGCTGGAGCAAACAAAGAGACCAGTATATAATTGCCGAGATCGGTATAACATATAATATCAGTACGTACCGGTGCCCTACTGCCAAGTAATTAAAATCCTTTTATTTTTTTGGTTTTTAGAAAGAAATTGTTAGTTTTACAATCCCCCTCATAAAGTTGGTACTTGGTACCGCACCGTATCTTTCCAAAGAATAACAAAAGCACAAATCCTTATCATTCTGTGATGAGACCATAGTTTTCATTTCAAAAAAATAAACTATGGCGTTCATTCGCAACAGCTTTGTTATCGCAATGGCGATGCTTTGTGTATTGTTTACAAATGCACAAAATATTGGTTACCCCATTCAATCCTCAACCCTGCTTAAATCAACTGCCGGGGATGTTGCCCTGCTTTTGCAAAAAGCAATAGCTGGTAGCCAGGTTACAACCGGGGCATATACGGTATTGCCGCAATCGGGTTTTATTTTTGTTTACGACTCAACCATTACAGGTAAACAGGCCTGCAAAGTGGAAAGTGATGGTATAAACTTCATTAAATTTTCAGCTGCAGAAGATAATGGATTGTGCTTTGGTATTTATCAATACTTTCAACAACTTGGGTTTAGGTTTTATTTGCCAGGCTCTATTTGGGAAACAATACCAGTTCTTTCTTCTCCTTATAAAAAAACAGACAGTATATACAGCTTTAGTTTTAAATACAATGGCTGGTTTATTAGTGGTGGTTATAACCAATGGGTAATGGATAAAAATTATAATGCCGGCTGGGGATCATACACCGGCGTTAACGGGTATAATTGGTCATTATACCAACGCCGTAACGGAATGACAGGCCAATATTGGTTTTCGGGCCACAATAGTAGTATAATTACCGGGTCTAATATTGCAATCTGGCAAAACAATCCCTGTTATATTGCATCATATAATAACTCCCGTGCTGTAAATTCAATGTCTGTGCCCGATGTAAACAATGCATTTGCCAAAGATCTGTGGGCTTCAACAATTGAACAGAAATATACCGCATACCGGGCTTCGGTTTTAAATAATCCAACTGCATACATAAACCAATTACGGGGTTTAAATTACAACAGCTTTAATGTTGGCATCGAAGTAACAGATGGAGCCCAATGGGGAAATACAAAAGACAATACAGGTTGTGCAAATGTTGGCTATGCAAAAGAAAGCGACCAAAGTATCACGCTTGCAAATCATACAGCACAAAAGATCGGTACCAAATATCCTGATGTGCGTTTTCAGTTGTATGCTTATTCAACACATGCTGATGTTCCTTCGGCAAATATGCAATTAAATGAAAAGCTGGATATTCAGTTAATACCTGAAGTGTATCAGAATCTTACAAGTACAAACGGTTTACGCAACCGCTGGTATAACCGTACAAAAAATGTATCTGAATATAACTATTTAAACCTGTCTGGCTGGAGTGGCGAAACACCTTCCCTTGACCTGGATGCTTTAAAAACCACCCTGCAAATTGCGAAAGAGAAAAAGAGCCAGGGATTAATGTGGGAAGCATCGCCTGCAAAATTTGCAAGCCTGCCTTTTTTACGGGCTGCAAATCGAAACCTGCAAAACAATATTGCAGTAGACAGCAGCCTGGCTGAATTTTGCAACAAGATGTTTGCTGAAGCCGGCAATACCATTTACAACCTGTTGCAATTGTGGACAGACAATAAAAAACTTGCCGGTGGAATTTCAAACTTCTACAAACTCCCTTTATATTTTAAGCTGATAAAAGAAGCTGAACAAAAAATTATTCAGGAGCCCCAAATTGTAAAAGAAAGATTACGGGAATTAAAAGCTTACCTGCATTACATGGCCTTGTATTATGATTGGGCCGGCGACCAGGGAACAAGTGCTAAAACTGCTAAGGCTGCGGCTTTATGCCTTTACCTGGCCAGGATCAATAAAATGCAATTGGTCAACGGTTATTACCTCATCTCAACCATTACCAGAAGCTACGCAACCACCAGTAGTTTTTATCAGCAATACAATGTTGCCAATGGAACAGCTTATCAAAATGGAAATTTACCGTTAATAACTGCAGCAGAAATAGAGCATGATTTTAATAATGATTTATCGAAGTTCACAAGCATCATTAACAAATACAAATTTGAAACTACTGGTGTCATTGCAGCCAGTTTGGATGCTGCCGGTTTAAAAATACCAGAAAAACTAAATGTGCAACTTGGCTACACAAACGGTATGGATTATTATAACCGTTGCGAATTCAATATTAAAGCACCAAAGGCCGGTAGTTTTACAATTGATTATGATCCTACCTTTCAAATGGCTGACAAGGGTTATATAAATTTTACAGTAGAATCTACCGACAGGGTATTAGAAATTATAGAAGATTTTTCGATAGATAGGAACGCTAAAGCGGGTAGTATTACCATTACACTTCCGGTAGCGGGCAATTACAAATTGACGGTTTGCTCCAAATATAAATCTTCAGTTAATTTAAGCATAACAACCAACAAGAATGCATTTTATAAAAGCGGAACCTTTTTTGGCAAAGCAACCGAATCTTATGACAAGGATATAGACAAACCCGGTTACATTTATATTCCCCCGGGGATTGATAAACTTTATTTTAGTTTGGGCAACAGCAATGCCGGTGGTAATGGCTTTAAGTCAGAAGCTCATATCAACAGTGCATTTGCCATACAGGATGCTAATGGAAATAATTTAAAAGCACGATTTGTAACCCCCAATGATTCAGCTTTGTTTTATATTGAAATACCCCGTGAATCGGCCGGCAAATTCTGTCGCATCATCAGAAAATTTTACCAATACAGTTTGGTGTTTAGCAACATAAATAATTTTTTATGGTATGCCCAGCCAAAGCCACTGCCCTGTAAGGATGCGGATTTTACAATTGATGTAATCAGCAAAGATGGCCGTTGCATTACACAATTAACTGCAAATTCAAAGTCAGGGAAATTTGAATGGGAGGTTACCGATGCTGGCAATACCTATACCTTCAGCGGTCGGCGTGTGATTGAATTGCCTGATCATATTTCGCAGGATGCGGCGGTTACATTAACCAATGGATCAAGCTGTGCAATAACGAAAAAGATTGCGGATGATGAAAAATTTGTAAAAAGCAGACAAGCCTGTGAAGTGGTTCATGAAACACCGGCAATAACTCTAATTCCAATCGTGTATCCTAATCCCTCAACCGGCATTTTTAAATTTATGCAGAACGGCGTTGATTATACTGCCAGCCAGGTATTTATAATAAATGGGCAGGGAAACATGGTGGCTGTATTTAATAATATTAAGCAGTTTAATATCAGCTACTTACCGGCAGGAATGTATTGGTATAAAATGGTAGTAAACAAAAAGGAGTTTTTAGGAAAATTGATTAAGCTGTAAGAATCGGTTTAAAAACCATATTCCAACTAAAATTTATTACTTTTGCCCCCCAAAGTCAGGCCCCGTGCCTGACTACTCTTTTATACTGTTTATGATTCCAACGGAAAATATAGATATGCAGCGATTGCCCAGCCACATTGCCATCATCATGGATGGGAACGGAAGATGGGCAAAAGAAAAAGGGGAAGACCGCCTCTATGGCCATTTGCATGGTGTAGAAAG
>JANOUJ010000132.1:0-5516 GCA_031416815.1 Chitinophagaceae bacterium | reverse complement strand
GAGGTGGAGGCAGCGATGCTGTCGCTGACGCGCTGGAAGGAAGGCAGCATGGCCGACCGGATCGTGCGGATTTCCGCCGGCCCGTGGACCTCGACCTTCATCGCGCGCCATATTGGCCAGGTCTGGACCACTTAAATAACTGGGGCGGCCGTCTATATAAACAATAACACCCGATTTTCCTTTAAGGCTGATATTACCGTCCTTATCAACTGAAACACCCGGCGCTTTTTCCAAAACCTCCAAAGCTGTGCTGCCGCTACTTGTAATAGAGGCATCTACATTAACGATGGTTCTGTCAAGTTTTCTTTCAATCAATGGCTTTTTAGAGGTAACCTGTACTTCTTTCAGATCTTTTTGGGTGGGCACCAATTGCAATACACCTGTATTAGCTGATAAAGCATCTGGTGCAATGGTGATCTTTGAGCTATAGGTCTTTGTGTGGCCTATTGAAGTTGCCAAAACCAGGTAACTGCCTTCTTTTATGTTTTCAAAAGAGAAATTACCGTCCTTATCTGTTACTGCTACCTTTACCAAGACCGAATCTTTGGCTCTTAAGAGGGAAACAGATGCGGCATCAATAATTTTTTGATTGCCTCCGTCTTTAATGCTTCCGGATATTTTTCCGCCGGAAGAGGCGGATTGGGCGAAGCTGGACAAGCCAATGGCTATGACAGCCAGCAGGCTGAATAATTTTTTCATGACTATACTTTTTTGTTTTAACCCGAATGGCTATCGGGTGTTTTTTAAAATAATCAGTTATATACTTTGATAACTACTTCACAAAAGTAAGTACTATGCGTTACATAGTACATTGCTTAATACTGAACGGCAAAATTTAAGGATAACTGGTTATATCCCTTTATACGTTGAACAAAAGGAAAGGTTACAGGCAGGAAAGAATTAAGGTCGGATGCTAATGTTTACCAGCCGCCTTTCTTTTTACAATAATAATTAGGATGATGCCTGCTAAAACAAGGGCTGCAGATATAATTTCGGCTTGTGTAGGATGGAAGCCAAATAATGAATAAGTATTATTTACCCTAAATAATTCTACAATAAAACGTTCTATTCCATTTAAAATGAGATAAATACCAAACATCACACCAGGTGTTGTTATCCTGTTACGCAGGGCCCAAAGTATTAAAAACAATAAAGTGCAAACTACGGTTTCGTAAAGAGGGGTTGGGAAAACAGGTTGCGGTAACGCCCGGCAATGTTCATCATCACAATTGGCCATTAGCACCCCATCCTTGTTTACATTCTGAGGATATGTATATGCAAACATCCAGGTTGGTAGAAAAGAAGGGCCGCTGAACGACTTATGCGGAACTTTTTCAGTGCTTTCGTAAGTACGGTCGGTAACCGGTACCAGGGTGCTGTCTTTGTCATAAACTTCTCCCCTTAAATAGTAGGCCTCATTTTTTTTAAGCTGGCTTTTGTAATCTCCGGGACCGGCTTTTACTACCTTATTATCGCCATTTACCACATAAGCACTGTTATATATGCCCCAGTCACCATCGCCCGCAACCTGGCAACCAATCCGGCCAACTGCATAGGCAAGCAAAAGCGCCAGCCCGGCTGCGTCAACCAAATGAATGACTTTTATACCTTTTTTAGAAGCATACCAACAAATGGCAATGGCTGCCATAATTAATCCCCCGTAAAATGTTAGTCCACTTGCAGAGAACAAACGGCCGATGGGATCTTGTATAAAATCACTCCAATTTTCGAGGTTATCAAAAAGCTTGGCGCCAATAATACCGAATATCAATCCAAGAATAATGATATCCCCTACCCTGTCGTGCGGCCAAATGCGTACGTTACGCCTTTCGGGTTCTTTTAATTTATGCTTGTTTTTATCGTACCACTTGAACCAGGCAAGCCCGGCTCCTATCAATACCCCCCCCAGCAAACTGCCTTGTGAGGAAAAAATATAATCCTGTGGATTTACATCAGCCGGTTTACTGAAGAAAAGGCCAAATATTTTGTATCCGAAAATAAAACCAACAACTGCATTGATGAGAATGTCAAAAACAGATGCAGGCTTACCAACCACGATCATTTCTTCTCTGGGAGAAAGAAGCCCCTGCTTTTCCTTACGTTGTAATTCTTTACTTAAAACAATGGCAGCCGTTACAAACCCCAGCGCAACAAATAGACCAAATGTATTTAAAAAGCTTAGTCCATGCCAATCTACACCAAACCAGTCTTTAAATACATAGTATAAGTTGGGATACATCTGTGAGTTAAGGTTTTAAAATTTACGAGTGCAATATACTACTTCATACAATACTACTACATTAAAGGTGCACCGTATGGGCGACTCGTAATTTCAACATGATTAACAGAAAGCCCCCTGTTTAACCAGAGGGCTTGTAGTACTTACAAAATAGAATTATCAATTACAATGCTGTTCAAATGCACCGATCAGGTTCTCTGCGATCATCTGTGCACTGCGTCCTTCAATATTATGACGCTCAATAAAATGAACCAATTTGCCATCTTTAAATAATGCTATAGCCGGTGAAGATGGCGGGTAGGGCATCAGGTGCTCTCTTAATTTATTTACAGCCTCAATATCAAAACCTGCAAAACTGGTAGTAATGTTATCTGGCTTTTTGGTGGTGTTATTTACAGCCATTAAAACGCCTGGCCTTGCAGTACCTGCACTGCAACCACAAACTGAATTGATCATGACTAATGTGGTACCTTTTTCACCTAAGGTATTTTCAACAGCTTCAGCAGTTAACAGTTCAGAAAAACCGTTTTCTGTCAACTCTTCTTTCATGGGGATTACAATTTCTTCTGGATACATATTTTTTTGTTTTTATAGAATGTAAAATTACATACTTCCAACAAAAGATATTCAATGAGTTAATAGTATTCCCGAAATCGAAATCATCAAAGTGGAAATAATGGCATTATGAACAACCCATAGCCGACATAATGGCTACTAAATTTAAACTGATTGTAAATTTTGTCCGTAAAACCGGGTTGGAATATTATTTGAAGCCGGTTACCCAGAAATTTAAAATTATAAACCTTAAAAATAAACGCCATGACATTTGTAAAAGTAAACAACCCCATCAACAAAAGTTTTGATGGATTGATGAATGAACTATTCAATGAATTACCGGTAAATTTCGGTAAATCGATCAGGGAAGATGTACTGCATTTTCCGCCTGCGAACATTGTTGAACAAACAGATCTGTACAGGATCGAGCTGGCAGCACCTGGTATGGAAAAAACTGATTTCAATGTAAAGCTGGATGGAAAGGTTTTAACCATCAGTGCTGAAAAGAAAACAGAAACAGCAAAGGAAAATGAAAAAATGATCCGAAAAGAATTTGGCTACAAATCATTCAAGCGCAGTTTTACACTAGATGAAAAAATTGACGCAGTCAATATTTCGGCCAAATACGAAAATGGAATTTTAGCATTGGAACTACCTAAAAAAGAAGAAGTGAAAGGCGGAACAAAAGATATTACGATTCAATAAGTTTAGTTTTTTTCATAAATATACAGTTGGTTTGGTTCCCGATAAAATCGGGAGAAAGTCCCTCCTAGTCTTAGGCGGGACTTTTCTTTATTCACAATTGGTTTTTCGCCGGGTGTCCAGTATGTACTGAATCTTCCATTCATTATTCAACCGTACCAACTGAAAAGAATTTACGCCGCAACTGTAAAACTTACCGTTAAAATACAATTTATAGGGAGCCCATACGGCAGCCATCGGGCCATCGATCTTAATATCTTTAAAAACGATTTGTTCATCGGCTGCCCCTGCAGGAATAGAAGCTACCATCTTTGCAAAATCACTTGCTGTTTCAGTTGTTACGATTGTTTTTCCTTCTTTGCTCCTCCCAAAAGTTTGTAAAACCGCACTCTCAGTAAAGCAGGTTCTAAGCAAAACCGTGTCACTGTTTTTCATAGCGGTGAACATTTTATTTACCACAGTTTTTATGGAATCTTCGGCAGTTTGTGCGAAAGCACTGCCAGTAATTATTGTTAAGAAAAAAACTAACAGAAAAGATTTGTTTAGTTTATTTAACATGGCTTGTCTTTTTAAGTGAACCTTAAAAATAAAAAGACTGACATAAGTACACCCTGAAATTACATGAACGGTTATGGGATCGTTAATATCCCAATATTTTCAACATACTTTGAGAAGTTTGTTCCTTTGCATACACCCACTCTATTAATTTACCATTCTTGTCCCTTTCAATGATCACATGCTTTGGTGAGGGAATAAGACAATGCTTGATACCGCCGTATCCGCTTATCTGGTCCTGGTAAGCTCCTGTATGAAAAAATCCAACATACAGCGGCTCTTTATTCATATCCAGATTTTCTTCGTTAATAGTTTTAACCTTAGGCAAAAACACTTCATTTATATGTTCTTCTGAATCGTAGTAATCATGCCCATCGCAGGTAATACCACCTAAAACTATACGCTGGTATTCATTTTCCCATTTATTGATAGGTAACATCAGGAATTTTTCGCCAATACCCCATGTATCGGGCAGTGTAGTAATAAAGGAAGAATCGATCATATACCAGGTTTCCCGGTCGTTTTGAATTTTTTCGCCGATAACGCTGTAGATATGCGCCATGCTCTCTCCCACTGTAAAGCTTCCAAACTCTGTATAAATATCGGGCATTTGTACCTTGGCCTTTTTACAGGCAGTTTTAATATTACCAACTATTTCATTGATCATGAATTGGTAATCATAATTAAATCCTAAAGAATGCTTTATAGGAAAACCACCCCCAATATTTATGGAGTCGAGTTCGGGACATATCTTTTTTAACTGGCAATACAGCGCTATGCTTTTTTGCAATTCACTCCAGTAATAAATATCATCTTTTATGCCTTTGTTTAAAAATATATGCAGCATCTTCAGTTGAAATCTGTCTTCATACCCTTCAATCTCATCCACATAAAATCCCAGTACATCTTTAGCTTTTATACCCAGCCTGCTGGTATAAAAAGGAAAAGTAGGTTCTTCTTCAGCAGCTATTCTAATACCCAATTTAAAAGGCTCTCCCGTGCGTACGGCACGCTTGTACATGCCCAACTCTTCCTTATTATCCAGCACAGGAATCACATTTTTAAACCCGTCGTTGATGAGTTTTGCTATACGGCTTGTATAATTTTTTTGCTTAAACCCATTGCATACAATATGAATATCCTTGGTTATCTTTCTTTTTTTGTAAAGCGAATTAATGATATCAATATCGTAGGCATACGAAGTTTCAATATGGGTATTGTGTTTTAAAGTTTCTTCTACAATAAAACTAAAATGAGAACTTTTGGTACAGTAACAATAATGGTACTGTCCTTCGTACCTATGTTTTTTAAAAGCATTGGCAAACATCTTTTTAGCCTTGTTTATCTGCATACCAATTTTTGGGAGGTATGTTAGCTTTAAGGGTGTGCCGTGTTTGTCAATCAGCGCTTTTATATTAACATCATTGTACTGCAGATAACCATCTTTCAGTTTAAAATCTTCCTG
>JANOUJ010000131.1:0-8655 GCA_031416815.1 Chitinophagaceae bacterium | reverse complement strand
GATATCATCTTTCTTGTTTCTGCAGGATCTATGATGGCATCGATCCATAGCCTGGCACCGGCGTAAAAAGGTGTGGTCTGCGAATTGTAGCGGTCGATCAGTTTGTTCAGTAATGCTGTTTCCAGTTCAGGCGTGATCACTTCTCCTTTATTTTTTAAAGTAGCTACCTGTATTTGCAACATGGTTTTTGCAGCCTGCTCGCCACCCATTACCGCAATTTTTGCGGTGGGCCATGCATAAATAAAACGGGGATCGTAAGCCTTGCCACACATAGCGTAGTTACCTGCGCCATAAGAATTACCGACGATGATGGTAATTTTTGGAACCACCGAATTAGCCACTGCATTCACCAGTTTGGCACCGTCTTTTATAATGCCGCTGTGTTCGCTGCGGCTGCCAACCATAAAGCCGGTAACATCCTGTAAAAAAACAAGCGGTATTCTTTTTTGATTGCAGTTCATAATAAAGCGTGCAGCTTTATCGGCACTGTCGTTGTAAATAACACCACCCAATTGCATTTCGCCTTTTTTACTTTTTACAATGAGGCGTTGGTTGGCAACAAAACCAACCGCCCAGCCATCTACACGGGCATAGCCGCAAACGATTGTTTTACCATAATCTTCTTTAAATTGATCGAAGCTTTCCTTATCAGCTATACAATTTATCAGATCAACCATATCGTAAGGCTTGGTATTGCCTGCACTCATGATGCCATACACATCGCCATTATTTTTTGCAGGAGGTTTGGCATCGATCCGGTCAAAGCCTGCTTTTTTATGGTGGCCGAGTTTGTCCATGATCTTTTTCACCTGGTCAAGACATGCTTCTTCTGTCTTAAATTTATAATCAGCAATGCCGCTAATGGAATTGTGCGTATCTGCACCACCTAACGTTTCGCTGTCAATTTCTTCACCAATAGCAGCTTTAACCAAATAAGGCCCAGCCAAATAAATAGATCCATTTCCTTCCACCATTAATGTTTCATCGCTCATTATCGGTAAATAGGCACCGCCGGCAACACAGGCGCCCATTACTGCTGCGATCTGTGTAATGCCCATTGCACTCATTTTTGCATTGTTGCGGAAGATGCGGCCGAAATGTTCTTTGTCGGGAAAAATTTCATCCTGCATTGTAAGAAAAACGCCGGCACTGTCAACAAGATAAATGACCGGTAAATTATTTTCCATAGCAATTTCCTGCATCCTCAAATTCTTTTTACCGGTGATGGGAAACCAGGCTCCGGCTTTTACGGTTTGATCGTTTGCAACAATTACACATTGCCTGCCGCTTACATAACCGATGCCGCTAACTGTGCCGCCGGCCGGGCAACCGCCTTCTTCGGGATACATACCAAAACCGGCAAAGGCACCGATCTCCACAAAGGGTTTACCGATATCGCACAAATAATGAATGCGCTCACGGGCCGTTAGTTTATTACGTTGCTTTTGTTTGGCTGCCGATTTTTTTCCACCCCCCTCATAGATCTTTTCCAGGTGTTGCTTAACCTGGCTCCAGGCCATTTTCATCGCATCTTCATTCTTGTTAAATTCTAAATCCATAATGATTTCTTTTGCCGCAGAGGCGCAGGGTCGCTGAGGCTTGGTTACTAATGAAATTTAATCTTAATTTTATTATTCCATCCGCATAGCTACATAGGGCATATTATATTACGCTGCACCTTTGCGCCTCAGCGGTTTAATTACAAAAATATGGCTAATGAAATTAACCGCATATTAAAACTGTTTGCAGATCTGCAGCACGGCGATTGCTGGATAGGCACAAATTATAAAGAAGTGCTTCATGGCGTGAACGCCGGGAAAGCCATTCAAAAGGTTGAAGGGTATGCAAACAATATTTGGATGCTGGTAGCACATATTACCTATTGGCGTACGACTGTGGTTAACCGCTTAACGGGAAGTACCAATCCTCCACCGTTCCGTGATTTTCTTTTGCCTGAAAGCTGTAATGAAGTAAACTGGAGGCAGGCATTGCATGACTTTGAAGCAGCCTATCATTTACTTCGTAATGCCATTCAGCATTTACCTGAAGATCAACTGGAAAAGTCTTCTCCCAGGAAAGAGCAAACCTTTTACGAAATTATCATGGGCTGCCTGCAGCATGATGTTTATCATATGGGGCAGATGATGTTGTTGAATAAAGCGGTTTAAAAATTTTGACTGCATTATATTCAACTGCGGATATTAGTTAAATAACACCCTCAATTCACATCCCTTCTCCGGTGAAGATATCATAGTGAGTTCTCCGTTAAATAATGAAGCTCTCGTTCTTATATTCATCAGGCCTACGCCTTTGGATTTTTTATTTGTATCAAAACCAACGCCGTCATCTTTTATACTCAGTAAGGTTTTTTCTTTTTCCTGAAGCAGACGTATAATAACTTTTTGCGCCCCGGCATGTTTCAGAATATTATTAAGCTGCTCCTGAATGATCCTGAAAATACTTAGTTTGAGTTTATCAGGAACGTCAGTTTCATCAAAGTCCAAAGCCTGCAGGCTTATCATAATGCCACTGGTCTCTTGTGTTACTTCAATTAGATTTTTAACAGCACCTAACAGTTCTAATTCATTCAGCGAAGGCGCTATCAATGAGTGTGACAGGTTTCTTAGTTCGTGAATGGCCGAATTAATGAGGGTATCCGTTTCGGTTAAATAAGGATGTTCCACCTTTAATTGTTTTTTTGCAAGGCCAAGATACAGGCGTGAGCCAGCCAGTATCTGGTTTATATTATCGTGAAGCTCGCTACCTAGTTCCTGACGCTCTTTTTCCTGGGCAGTTATCACCGCATTTGTAATTTCCTGTTGTTTTAACTGGCGTTCATTTTCCAGCTCGATTTCCAGGATTATTTTGTCTGTTATATCTGTAGCCATAGCCAGGATGACCGGGCGGCCTTTAAACCGGATCAGGTGAGAGCTTATATGCATATACATCTCTTCTCCGGCTTTATTGATCTGTTTCCAGGTAACTTCCGATCTGAATTCATTTCTTTGCCGGGCTATAGATGCAAAATGCTTTATTTTATTATAATCTTCTGAGAGGCTCAGGTCAAACACTGTTTTTGTAATCACTTCTTCCTTACTATAACCATATTGGCCTACAGCAGTATCATTAACTTCCAGAATTTTAAAATTTTCAGTATCCCAGATAAATATGCTGGCCGGGTTATTATTGAACAGGTAGCGATACCGTTCTTCTGATGCTTTTAATATTTCTTCGGCTTCTTTTTCTTTTGTTATATCTGTTTCTATAGCGAAAAAATATTTCAACTTACCGGTTTCATCAAACTGTGGCTGGCTTTGTATCCGAAGCCAGTACTTTCTCCCTAGTCTGGAATAATTGACTATATCGCACTCAAATGGTTCAACATTTCTTATTTTATTGCGCATGTAGCGAACCATGGCCAGGTTGGTTTCATCGCCCTGTAAAAAGCTGCCGGGTTTTTTACCGATCACTTCATCAAATTCAAATTCGGTTATTTTGGTAAAACCTTCATTTACCCAAACAATTTCTCCCTGAGGATCGGTAATAATAACAGCATTGCCGGTTTCCCGGGCAATAAAAGAAAGTTTTTCAATTTCTGCTTCTGCAATTTTTCTTTCTGTTACGTCCCTTGAATTAAAAACATAGCCACCTACTTCCGGGTTGTCAGTCATGAGGGTGATCTTACTTTCGAGCCATCTCCATTCTCCTTTTTTATTTTTAAAACGGAAAGGAGTCACGTCCAAATTCTTTCCTGTTTTCCCTTTTGCTATATCTGACTTTATGGTAACGATATCATCGGGGTGGATAAATGAAAATGCATTTTTACCTACCATGAAATCCGGTTCATAGCCTAGTATCTTTTTAACAGCGGGGCTGCTGTATAAGTAATAACCCCTTTCATCAAGTATACTTACCAGGTCCGAACCGTTTTGTACAAGCGATCTAAACCGTAATTCGCTTTTAGCAACCTGCAGTTCTGCCTCTTTTCTTGCAGTAATATCCTGCGTGGCACCAATCAGCCTGATCGCTTTGCCCTGCTCATTGCGAATAATATTTCCCCGGTCATGTATATAAGCATACGTGCCGTCATCTCTCAGCATACGGCATTCAACCTCAAAAAAATCCTTTTCTGATTCTTTGATTTCATCATTGATCAGTTTTACCCTACATTGGTCATCGGGATGTATCCTTTTATCCCAGTCATCCATTGATCCATTTTCAATTTCCTTATCCCCGGTTCTGAATATTTTTTTCCAGCCTTCTTTATTTCGGTACACATTGCCTGTTACCAGGTCCCAGTCCCATACCATATCATTCGTTGCCCGGCTGATAAGGTTATAGCGTTCATTACTTTCTTTGAGCTTGCCCTCTGCTTTTTTACGTTCGGTTATATCCCGTCCAAATACCATGATCCTGCCATCTTCGATCATTTTTGCATTTAATTCAACTTCTATCGCTGTGCCATCTTTTCGTTTAATTCTCTGTTCGTTACCGGTGGTGTGTCCTGCCTTTAATTCGTCAAATCTTATAGGGTTGTTCGCAAGGTCTTCTTCAAAAAAAATGTCGGCTATGCCAATCTGTAAAATTTCTTCTTTTGTATATCCAAACATCCTGCATCCGCTGGGGTTCATTTCAACAAATTTGCCGGATGTGTCCACAATGCAGATGGTATCAGCTGCCTGCTCAATAAGGGATCGATAACGTGATTCACTCTCCTTAATTTGTTCTTCAGCATTTTTCTTGTCTGTCACATCTTTAAAATAAACCGACAAGCCGTTTTCGGATGCATAGGCACTTACGGCAAACCATTTATTGGTCCTTGTTGAAAATTCAACAAAATGTATCGTGGTTTTTTCACTGATCGCTTTTTGATAATTATGGTAAAAAGCAATAGATGCCGGGGTTGCAAATACCTCATGAAGATTTTTACCGATCATGTCCTCCCGTTCCACATTGAGTAGCAGTTCGGCGCTTTTATTCCAATAGGTTACTATTGAGTTTTCATCTACTGCAAAAAAACCATCATCAATTCTTTCCAGCACCATGTTTTTCTCTTCAAAGGCCTTTTGTAATGCTGCCTCGGATTTTTTTCGTTCTGTTATATCTCTTATAAAAGCGCAAAAGAATTCTTCTCCTTCCTCCATGATGGGCATGATCGATAACTCGATCGGAAATTCTTCACCGCTTCTTTTGACAGCAGATAACCTCAGGAGTTTATTGAGGGCCGGCCCATTGCCTGTTTTTAAATAATGAGCCATACCTTCATTGTGGCGCTTGCGATATGGTTCTGGTATGATAAGGTCCGCAAGTGGTTTGGTCAATACTTCACTTTCGGCCCAACCAAATATCGCCTGGGCCTGTAAATTCCAAAAGCTTATAGATCCGTTGATGTCTATACAAATAACTGCATCCAGCGCAGCATTTATTACAAGCCTTAGCTTTTCCTTGCTACTGCTTAGCATTTCAACGGATTTTTTTACCGGTCCAACTTTATTTTGGGGAACATGAGGCTGTGGATGGCGTGCGCCGTTTTGTACCGGATTTTGCACATCACTCGGAACTGAATGGGGCTGTGATGGGGTAGTAGAAGATTGGTCTTTGTTTTTGTTCATGCTTTTTTTGGGGTATGGATTCAAAAAAACGAATTGCAATAACTGTGATTAATGTTACCAATTATCATGTGTGGCATAACGGGTACACAACAAAAAGATAAAAAAATGTACAGAGATACAAAGCTACCCCTTTTTAGGTTGGAAGCTTAGCATATAAGCAAGCTAATTTTATAGGCTTTTTCTTTCAAACGCCGGAGTAATTCGCAGTTTCCTCATTCCCGGTAAATGCACTGGCACAAAACCGCAGCCGTTTATATGCTTTGTTTAAACGCATTGATAATAAAACCCGCATTTTGGTAGAGCAGCGTTTCATTTACGGTTATTTGTGTTTGATTCTTGTCATTTGGTCTTGGCATTCTAATATTGAAATCTTTATTAAGGGTTTGCTGCATTTTTTTACCGTCAATTGCCTTGCTTAGTTCCAGGTTGTAAATATTGGAGCCTCCATCCAGTTGTTTTATGGCAATGCCCGGAATTTTATTCAATTCGCTAAAGATCTCTGCCGACATTTTAACGGCATTTTGCAATCGGGTTTCAAAACCTTCCAACCGGTAAAGTGCCATGGCTGCATTGGCCCAATTGCTGTACATGGCGCCACCATGTATTTTTATAAGATGCGTCATTTTATCAATTACTGCTGCAGGGCCGCTAAGTATGGCACCTGCGCCGGCACCTAAATATTTGTATAACGAGATGTATACCGTATCGAAATGCGATGCATATTCCTGCACAGAAACACCCGTCCATGCGGAAGCCATAAATATCCTGGCCCCATCCAGGTGTAGTTTTATATTGTTACTGCGACAGTAACCGCTTATTTTACGTATCTCATCTATGGGTACTGTTCTGCCATCAGTACGCCGTACAGGGTTTTCAATTGACACAACTCCGATACCGGATTTAAAAACTTCTTCATTACTTAAATTTTCAATGGCATGTTGCAACTGTGCGGCTGTAAAGAAAGTTTCATTTTTTGCAAGCGGTATCAGCCTTTTATTAAAAACCGATTGGGCTGCATCGGCTTCATCCCGGTAAACATGGCTGGTATCCTGAACAAAAACCTTCGTGTTTTCTCCACTCAATACAGCAATAGCCAGCTGATTGGCCATGGTGCCGGTGGGCATAAAGATTGATCTTTCTTTACCGGTTAAGGAAGTAAATTTTTTCTCTAACGCTTCTACTACACCGCCTGCACCATACCGGTCTCTTATAATGTTTGTGGCTGCATGTGCTTTCTGCAATTCATTCAAATAATCGCCGGGCTCAAATGTTTCTCCATCGCCAAAAAATTTAATTATTGGTTTAGCAGGATCGGGATGATTGGCCGAAACTTTTGTAAAAGGGATGAGTGCAGGTAAGATGCTGATACCGGAGGCTCTTAAAAAATTTCTTCTGTTAAACGCTGTCATGGATGGGATTTATTTTGTTAAAGGTATCACGAAACCCCGATGTTTGCATTGCCCTTCATACCTATTGTTCCTTATTTTAATCTTTATTATTTAACCGTGGCGAACAACATGGAGGATTGTGATTATGGCAAACTTGTGCATCTTATTGACGCGGAGGGCAACAAGATCCAACTTTTGGAGCCTAAGGAAGGTGAGTAATAAGAAGCAGGGTGTGATAGATTCTTATTTAATGCAATTGTATAGATATTTTGCAGTTAAAATTAATCTGGCCGATAAATTATCGGCCAGTAAGAAATGATATAGAGGATTTAATTGCCTTCGGTGCTATTCACCGTTGGCTATTTTTTTTAACTCATTCCGCATAGACATATTAACCATGGTGCAGGAGATCGTGCCACCAAAAAGCCCGGCCAGTGCACCGGCGACTGAGCCTGCAATCGTACCAACGCCCGGTACAGTTACGGTACCCATTTTTGCGCCCATAACGGCTCCGGCACCAGCCAATGGAACTCCCGAGGTCATTGCACAACGTTTGGCGATCTGCCATACTTTTTCCTGTTCCTTGTAAGAGATGATTCCCAAACCCATCAGGGTATTTACAAATTTCTCATCCATAAATGTAATTTTTTAAAGGTTAAGAGTAAAAGGTGAAACTAAGTTATACAAAATCTACTTAATATACTATTTAGATTTCAGCCTGGAAAATTTCTCCCATTGTTTGTCCAGTTTAACCGCTTCCTGTAAAAGCTTCATAACAGCTTTTACATCTATCTCTTTCACATTAGTATAAATTTTATAGAAGATCTGTTTGTTGGTGCCGTGTGTCAAGTAATTATCAGCATCGGTAAGTCTATTGCCGTACCAAAAACCTAGCAACACACCTTTTTTTATACCACCACGGGGAATAGCCGAAGGCCATATGATACATATACCCTTGTGTCCATAAAAAAAAGGAACCTGGTACGATATTTTTCTTTGCAGTAAGCCGGTAACTGCTCTGTTATGATGGCTGTCAACACATCTACAATAATGCGCTCAAGCTCCGGTATAACATCATACAGTTGTAAGATGGAGCGTATTTTAGGAGTGCCAATGGTTGCCATTGTTTACATTGTTGTTCACGTTTTTAAACTTTTAGGCTGTCAGCCTGCCTGGCCCGATCATTTCGGGGAGCCTGTCGAAGGCGGGATGACTCTTATAAACCGGGATCGACTATACTTCGACAAGCTCAGTACACCCTGACAATCTTCTGAAATTGAGCATTACAATTCCAGCCTGAAATGATGTGCCATGATCTTCATTTTTTTATTGAGGTAAAACCGGTGTGCATCATAGCGCAGGTGATTGGAATTTAAATGAATGGCTTTAATAGATCTTTCTTTTGCAATACCAACCAGGTGCTCAAAAACTATCGCTCCATAACCTTTGCTTCTTCCATCTGCCACGGTAACAAAATCATCAAAGTCGATGATGAGGCCATCATACAGGGTTGTGGTAAACCTGAACCCTGCGACAGAAACCATGCGGCTTTCATCTTCCAGGTATAATAAATGATAACCCTCTTTTTTCATGTCATCCATAGTGGTAAGAAAACTTTCAAGGCTGTGGTGTGGCCTCAGTTCTTTCATTACATC
>JANOUJ010000130.1:0-10621 GCA_031416815.1 Chitinophagaceae bacterium | reverse complement strand
AGAACCGCATGAATTAATATCGCGGTTTACGGTGCTTTTATAAGCAGAAGTATCAGAATAAGTTCCTGTTGGTGTTGCAAACCTGTAATCGTTAAGTTGAATCAGAGTTCCTATCAAAGGATCCTGCATATTGGTTGAGCCAGTACCGCCTAAATCAGCCCAGGTTACTACTTTTGGAACAACCGGGTTATTTAAAGAACCGCCCACGACATATTTGCTGATCAAATTGCCAGGTATACCTTCCAGCGAAGGAGCCCCTGCAACAATCGCTTTCACACCCAGCATCATCGTTTTGTTATAATCGCTAATTGTAAGACCGTTACATTTAATAAAAATTTTGCGACCTACAGGATAAGTGCCATACAAACTATTTGCATCGAGCATGATCTGCAAACCACCTGTTGCATCCTGAATAAATAACTGCTTGTATAAATTACCGCTCTTATCATCAGCCACCACAATTCCTGAAATGATGATATCAGTTGTAATCACATCATAAGCACCTGCTGTAGTATGCATGGCTTTTAATGCCTTGATAGATGTATTGGCTACAATGGCCGGATCCGCAGCTCCCGGGGGATTGTCAAAATTTTTCTTACAGGCGCTGAAGGTAAAGGCTGTGGCAACCATCATTACCGCTGTTATCAATTTAAAGATCTTGTTCATAATGTTTATTTTAAAAAGTTTATTACGTGTTATTATTTATTAAAAACGGAGCCCTACACTTGCAAAATAGTTGATGCCATAAGCGTAAAAACGTCTGTCAGGAAATTTGTTGGTATTTTTTTCTGCAAAATCATAACGCAATTGCTCAAAACCGCCCGATACAATGCTGGTGTTGTTAAGGATATTATTTACACCTACATTAAATACCAGGAAATGCCTTTTCTTCAATGACTTAAATTTCCGGTTCATCAGCCAGCTATATCCTGCAAATGCATCCAGTGTGTACTGGTTGTCCAGTTTTGTCTGGTCAACAATCTGGCGCCATTTGTCCGAGCCTTCCGGTACGCCGTTTACAGCAGCAGCTGTTCTGCGGATAGGGTTATAGCTCAAATACATTTCATCAAAATAATTAAAGTTCACGTTCAGGAACCAGAATTTTGGAGAACGGTAATCCAACCCGATGGTATAGGCCCGCTGCGGCGTTGGTACATAAAAATCTTTTGAATACACAGTAACATCTTTATCTACTACAGCTGAACTGTTGTCGACGGTTACGGTAGCATTCTGGCGGGTATTATAGGTATATTGGCCTATGGCTGCGGCGCCCGTTAAACTTAACCCTTTATATATTTTAGCTTCTACGCCAAATTCAAGCCCCATGTGTATTTTACCAATATTGCTGATGGCATAATTCACAAAGTTGCGGTACTCATCATGATAAAAGGTAAGTACATCAAGCCCGTTTTTAAACTGGCTGTAATAACCGGTAGCCCTTATTTTTAACTTAGGTGCGTTCATTACATATCCAACTTCAGTACTCAGTATTTCTTCAGACTTAAGTTTGTCCTGCACAATATCCCGGGTACGTGGGGCAATAAAAGCGTTCTCGAAAAATGGCGCCCTTGATGCATACGAACCATTGGCAAAAATATAATTACGTCCGTCTATCTTGTAGGTTAAACCTCCTTTAATACCCGAGTTGTAAAAATTCTGAGTTTCAGACTTGCCAAAAGAATTATTGGGGAACAAACCACTTTTTACATTTCCGTTACGGAAAAAGCTCGTGTAAGAATGCTCTGATGCCACAAAAATGTCAATCTTGCGAAATTTAAAAACGCCTTGCAACCATACCGATCCTTTTTTAATATTCAAATCGTAATTGTACCCAAATTTATCGCCTTCACGTACAATCCTGTTCGGGTTGTTCAGATCATTTTGCCCTGCGCCGGGGTTTGTTGGAAAATCCCTTTCTCCAAACTGGTTTACATCCACATAAAATTCGCCACCAAGCAGATCCTCAATTTCTTTGTAGTAATGATTTTTTTGAGACTGGTAGGTAACTCCCGCTGTAAAATTTATATTCTCACTAACCGAAGTATTTAAAGTAGAGTTGAAATTGTATTTAGTGGTATTGATAATTCTATCCTCAAGAATATAACGCGACCTGCGGCCCCTTACATCATTACCTACGATGCCATTTACATTATGTACCACGTCATTTGTAGCATAGTTGGTTTGGTATAAAGCATCCCAGTTTATCTGGCGCTTGTTTACATCGGTCATTAGTTCTTGTCTCACTTGTTCTCTAAGAGTCGGGTCAAGCTGGTAGCTTGGCAGGTACCTGTAATAATCGGGCCTTGGGTCGGCAGCGTTGTACCAGTCGAGTCCGGTGGTGCTTCGCTTGCCATAAGTAATGGCAGCGGCGGTTAACAGGGTTGTTTTGTCAGATATTTTCCAGTCGTGGGTTAAAATACCAATGGGCTGAAAAGATTTGGCAACACTTGCATTTCTTTTTTTACCATTTTGATAACCCCAGAAAGGGTTGTAATAATTGTCGTTGGCAAGGGTAACCATTTCATTTACAGATGACCCCTGGCGACCATTTTCTGTAGGCGTGCCAAAAGCAACAAATGACAACAGGTGCCGGTCGTTAAAGCGCTTATCAACACCCACAAAAAAAGACCAGCCGTCATAATATGTTCCGTCAGCATAACCTTCCTCAGCCCAGCGGCGTGATGCCGAAAAAGAAAACGCCCAACCTTTATTGTTTAACCCGGTTGAATGCGTAAGCATAATACGGTTATTGTAATTGCGGTTAGAAGCTGCGTAGTTAATGCTTGTTTGCTTACGTTGTTTTGACGCACGGGCATCAAAATTGGTTAGCCCACCCAGGTCTCCATAGCCAAAGGTTGTTGATCTTAATCCTGCGGTTGCCTCCCTATTACGTAACACATCATTCAATCCGCCCCATTGGCCGTACGGTGTAAAACCATTATCCAGGTTTTCCATCGGCGATCCGTTGATGTAGGTGTTGAACTGGTCAGCATCATATCCTCTTATCCGGAAACGCACTGCACCAAATTTAAAAGTGGCTGCGTTTAAAAAAGGATCTCGTCCTGCACCTAGTTGCGAAGAAATATTTTGTGCACTTCCATCCTGCCCGTCCGATTCATCAAGCGAAATTACCGGGATATTATCCTGGTTGGTTTCACTGAGTGTTTCAATAATGGAGGTATCGGGAACGGCGGGTTGTGTCTTGGGATCTGCCTGTGAAAATGCGGATGGCATCAAGCCTGCCAGCAGCACTACCACAAGAAAGCTGTGTTTAATTTTACTCATAAAAGTGTTTTGTTAAAAAATCGAGCAAATGTAGGCTATTCATAGGTTTTTGGCCATAAATTTTCAACATTAACATATTAATCATATCGAAATTCTTATTGTGCAATACATATATTTACCTTTGCCCCTTATTAGAAAATGCTATGAATAAAGTTTTAACGGTTATTGCTCTTGTATTACTGTCGATGTCAACCGCTTACGCTCAAAAGGAAAACTTCAAGGCTTCGTTGATCGGCTTTTACAATCTTGAGAATTTTTACGATACGGTTGATAACCCCATTGTAAATGATGAAGAATTTTTGCCTGGTGGCGAAAGGCATTACAATACTCGTATTTTTTTAGATAAGGTTGGGAGGTTATCTACTGTAATAGCAAGGTTGGGTACTGAAATTAATCCCGACGGATTGGCCATATTGGGGGTTGCTGAAGTTGAAAATGATACTGTATTGAAGGCCCTCGTAGCCCATCCCAATATTAAAAGCAGGAACCTGAAATTTGTGCATTACGATTCTCCTGATCTGAGAGGTGTAGACGTGGCGATGCTTTATAATCCCAAATATTTTAAGCCTCTTTATAGTGCTCCTCTTTTTGTCACACTTCCGGGAGGTGCTAAAGAATCTTTTTTAACCCGTGACATTTTATATGTAAAAGGTTTGATGGATGGAGATACAGTGCATGTTTTTGTAAATCACTGGCCATCACGGCTTGGTGGCGAAGAGCGCTCTGCGCCGGCCAGGGCAGCAGCCGCACAGGTGGCCAAAAATGTTATTGACTCATTGCTGGCAGTTAACCCATTAGCAAAGATCGCATTGATGGGTGACTTGAATGATGACCCTACCAGCCCCAGCGTTACCAAAGTGCTTAAAGCCAAAGGAAACATAAATGATGTTAAAGACAAGGGGCTTTTTAACCCATGGGTTGATTTTTATAAAAAAGGAATTGGTACGCTGGCATACCAGGATGCATGGGGATTATTTGACCAGGTCATCATATCAAAAGCGTGGTTAGACAAAACCCAAACCGGCTATCATTTTTACAATGCCGTAATTTATAATAAGGAATTTTTAGTGCAGCAAACCGGTAAGTTTAAAGGCTACGGAAAAAGAACATGGGATGGCATGACCTATAATTATGGGTACAGCGATCATTTTCCGGTGTATGTTACTATGTTGAAGAAGGTGAAATGAGTTTTATAAAATAGAAAGTAAAAATTCAAAAGTAAAAAATGAGGCGCCTGTAAATTCGGCTTTTTAATTATGACTTTTGATTTTTGACTTAATATAATTATCAATCCAATATCCATTTTCGAAAAGCCCGTTCAACATGAGATTTGTTCAAGCATTATTATTAACCTTATTGGTGAGTGCTTCATTTGCACAAACACCTGTGCCCATGGCATCGCAGCCATCGCTTACCTATACTGAAAATTTTAGTGATATTGCAAACTGGACCAATGACTTTGCATCCGGTGCAGGAGCAAACCGGTTTAAATCTGTTGCCATAAATGCAACCGGCGTAATTCCATCAGCAACAAGAATTACCGCTTCAACAGCTACATTTCAAATACCCCCATCAAGCAATGGAGGTTTGCACCGGGGAACAGACCAGCTTACACCAACTACTTCAATTGTTTTGCTATCAACAGGTACGGGTGACAATTCATCCTCAGCGGCTTTCGATCTGTTTTTAAATTTTACCGGAGTTGATGCAGGCACCTTAAGTTTTGACTGGGCAACCGTTTTTAATGCCGCAGGTAACAGAAATGGATCATTAAAAGTATATGCCAGTACGGATGGAGTAACTTACACTGATGTTACCGCTGCCTTTGTAAATAATTTTACAAATAATGTTGCGGCTTCTGGTAGTATTACCAATGTTGCATTGCCTGCCGCATTTAATAATTCAGCAACTGCAAGGTTGCGTTTTTATTATCACAATTGTTGCGGTGGCACCACCGGTTCACGGCCTAAACTTAGTATAGATAATATATCAGTAACGGCGGTTGCCAATACACCTTGCGTTACACCCACCGCACAACCCACAGCTTTAACCTTTGGCACTATTACCAGTAGCAGTATTGACGGAAGTTTTACTGCAGCAAGCCCGGCACCAAACAGCTACCTGGTTATTGCAAGCAATAACAACAGCCTTACTTCCTTACCGCTTGATGGCACAACTTATAACCTGGGCGATAATGTGGGCGATGGTTTTGTAATTGCCAATGGAAGTGCCTTAACTTTTTCAGCAACGGGTTTATCAGCATCTACCATTTATTATTTTTATGTTTTTTCAGTAAACAATGTTTGTACAGGCGGTGTAAAATATTTAACGGCAAATCCATTAACAGGCAATGCCACAACTGTAGCCGGTATTCCTGCATGTATAACACCCGCTGGCCAGCCAACCCTTTTAAACTTTGGAAGCGCCACAGCAAATGCAATACCGGGCTCATTTACGGCGGCAGCGGCCACGGATGGCTATTTGGTTTTAAGGAGCACTTCGGCATCATTAACCAATAACCCGGTAAATGGTGTAAGCTATGCGCCCGGCAACGTGCTCGGCAATGCGGTAGTTGTGCAGCAAAGCAATCTTACCAGCTTTACAGCAACCGGTTTATCGCCCATCACACTTTATTATTTTTATATTTTCAGTTACAACAACCTTGCTTGCAGCAGCGGGCCTGCTTATAATGTTACTCCACCATTAAGCGGCTCAACGTCAACAGCCAATTTAGCAGCCTGCACCGTACCAACAGCACAACCTAAAAGACTTTCCTTCATCCCCTCGGGCAATGCAATTTCCGGATCTTTTAATGCAGGGAGCGGTTGTGATGGATACCTGGTGATCAGAAGCCTTAGTCCTACTTTATCAGCATCGCCGGTAAACAATACCGATTATAATATGGGCGATCCGATCGGTGGTGGATTTGTGGTTTCGAACAACGCTGAAAAAAGTTTTTTAACAAGGAACCTGGCTGCGGCTACCACCTATTACTTTTATGTTTTTGCATTTAATAAAATATGCAGCGGCGGTACAAAATACTTAACTGTAAATCCGCTGGAGGGAAATATAGCAACGACCAATGCGCCTTCAAATAATTTTTATTTTGGTAACCTGCATGCTCATTCTGATTATTCAGACGGTAACCAGGATAACCCCGGATTTACTCCTTTTGATGATTATACCTACGCCATGGCATCTCAGTGTATGGATTACCTGGGTATATCTGAACACAACCATTTTACTTCAAACAACAATCCGGGCAACAGGCTTAGCACGTACGGACTGGGCATAGCGCAGGCAACTAATTTTACTACGGCAAACCCGGCATTTGTAGCATTGTATGGTATGGAATGGGGTGTTATCAGCAATGGTGGCCACGTGTTGGTTTATGGCGATGGTATGAATAATTTGTGGGGTTGGGAAACTGGTAGCGGCGTTTGGGGTGGAAGCAGTAATTACAATGAGTTTGTTGCAAAATCAGATTATGCCAGTGGTGCAGGCCTTTTTCAAATAGTAAATAACAACAGTGCAACCAATACATTTGCTTCGCTGGCGCATCCAAATGATAATGATTATGGCAATCTTTCAAACATTGCTTACAACAGCAATTTTGATGCTGCCATTAGCACTACAGCAGTTGAGAACGGACCTTCCACTTCAACCAATACCACTTACAGTAACCCCGGTTCGTCCATGAGCTATTTGTGGTATTATCAAAAGTTACTGGCAAAGGGCTATCATCTTGCTCCAGCAATTGATCACGACAATCACAACACTACATTTGGAAGAACAACTTATTCAAGGTCGGTGGTTGTTGCACCGGTTTTATCCAAAACAAATATTATAGGAGGTTTCCGCAATATGAACGTGTATGCCACGCAGGATTGTGATACCAAAGTTGACTTTACAGTAAATACCAAAATAATGGGCACCAATATGGTTGCTGCCGGAGCTCCGGTCATCGCTGTAAATCTTACGGATGTTTCCACATCAACCGCCAGTGCTGTTATTAAAGTAATGTTTGGTATACCAGGCAGCAACGTAAATGCTGTGGAAATATATTCGGCTATCGGAAGCAGCTTATTTTATATTGACAATGGTCTGGCCAACCAGGCTACCGGTTATTATTTTATTGATGTTACCAATGGAAGCAGCAGGATTGTTACAGCACCGGTTTGGTACACCCGTACAGATCTTGGAGCCTTACCGGTTACGTTCAGTTCATTTACTGCACAAAAGCAGGATAAAATTGTAAATCTAAGTTGGAGTACCGAACAGGAAATAAACAGCAGCCATTTTATTATTGAAAGATCGGCCGATGGCAGAAGCTGGCAAAGCATTGCTAGTATTGCCGCAGCAGGCACCAGCAGCAATCATTTAGAATATAGAGCATATGATAATTTGCCATTGAATGGTACAAGCTATTATCGTATTAAACAGGTAGATAAGGATGGCAGGTTACAGCTATCAGTTGTAAGAAGGGTGAGTTTTGATCTGGGTTACAGCATAACGCTTGCACCAAATCCGGCGAAGGATCTTATTACAGTTACGATGGATAAGATAAGCAATACAGCTTCAACCATTCAGTTCTTTAATGCATCAGGCAATATGGTATTTACACAAAAAACAAGTCTCTCTAAAATTAATATTAATACTTCCGCATTTGCAAGAGGATTATATTTTATCAAGATCAGCAATGCTGGTGAAGTAACTACACAAAAAGTTTTATTGCAGTAATGAATACTTAAGCTTGTTTAGCTATATAAAAACTGTTAGCCAGTAAGTAACAATTTTTTCACAAAAATTGAATTTGGCCACAAAGACCCGAAGGCACAAAGGAAAAACGGCAAGCCGTTTTGTTTGCGATTAATATTCAGAGAATAAATCTTTTAATCCCGTCTTTGATTAATGGAACATTAAAGTTGATTAAATATCCTAAGCGCAATTTTGTTAGTTTTAGATGACTTTTAAGTTGTGATAACCAAAGTGGATTTAAGGTATCTCTTGCTTTTAATTCACAAATAACCAGGTCATCTACCCACACGTCCAATGTAAGCCCTTCATCAAAAGCTTTTCCGTCATAATATATGGGCAAATTTATTTGCCTTTTATAGGGAATGCCTTTCTTTTCCAATTCATAACAAAAACAAGCCTCATAAATTTTTTCCAACAAACCCGGCCCCAATTCTTTGTGTACCTTGTAAGCTGCGTCTACAATTTCTTTCCCTAAAAATTCTTCTCTATCTGATAATTGTGAATACATACTGATTTCTTTTTTTATTTCGAAGAAATAAACCTTTGTGCCTTGGTGCCTTTGTGGCAAAAACCTTTCGCAGCGCAGCTGAGAAAAAAATCAAAGACTTCTATTTCACAATCTCAACATCGCCCTCAAAAAGCAGCGGCAAATTCTTAAACCGCAAAACAATATTAGCAGTGGTTACCACATCCTTCTGACAGTAGGTAACGATACGGTCGAGGTTTTTTTCAACCCAATACACATCACCCACCATACTACCGTCAATATCATCTTTTGGTGATGGCACATTCAATGCAGCAGCAAGTAGTTTTAAAGAAGTGTAATGCTTGTAATCTCCAAAGCGCCAATATTGAAAAGTGTCGATCATATTGGTTTCCCATGGTTTCATATTCTGAAAATCGAGGAAGGGAGGAATGGATAAATTATTGATCAATAAGCGGCGGCAGATAAAAGGAATATCGAATTCTTTTATGTTGTGACCGGTAAAACTCCATTTATTATTGCTGGCCTCCATTTTCTGCAGGGCAGCAATAAAATTCTGCAACAATATTTTTTCATCATCGCCGTAAAAAGATTTTACCCGTAGATGAACGGTCTTACCATCTCTTTTAAAGTACCCAACACTTATGCAGACAACTTTTGCAAACTCGGCCATTACTGCAGCCCGCTGCGGATAAAATTCTTCTGCTGTAATATTTTCAGGTAATTGGCGCTGAACTTTTTCCTGCCAAAGGTTTTTCCAGTCTTCATTCAGCCCACCAAAAGTAGGATGTTCCGAAACTGTTTCAATATCAATCAGCAGCAGGTTTTCTAATCGTATGTTTTGCATAGCGCATGGTTATGAAAACAAAATACAAAGTGATTTTTAAAAAAGCAAGAGGAATGCAGGGTACTGGATTCTTGATACTGGATGCTTGATACTGGATGTTGGATGCCAGGTACCTGAGATAACTAAAAGCCCTCTAAATTTTGATATGCTTATCCAGAATCTAGTATCCAGTATCGATTTTTAAAACGTCACCCCAATAAACACCTGAATACTCTGGCTTTTCCACTTCTGCTGATTATCTATACCATTAAGATCAGTTAAACCCATTTTATACCGGGCTCCTATATTTACCAGCGGTAATTGTATCCATAAACCGCCAATAGCGGCCCACTCGCCGTTTTTATAAAGATCACCATTGGTCTTTAAGCTATCAACAGTTTGTTTCAACAAGCCGCCATAAGCCGGGCCAATTTGTAGTTTTACTCTTTTACTCTCGCCCACATTTATATTTAACAACAGGGGAACTTCCAGAAAATTCATTTTTGATTTTTTCTGGCTGCCTCCATAAAAAAGATCATAATAAATATCATTGGGATCATTGCTGAACTCAGATGAAGATTGCACAAAATTAACTTCGGGCTGTATACCAAAACGGTTGCTGAAATTAAATTGTAAAAAAACACCTGCCTGGAAATTAAAATTAAAGCCTTCCTTATAAGACTTCCCGGTTATTTTATTCACGTTCACACCGCCCTTGGCCCCGATACGAAAAAAATTTTCGTGGTCGCCATCCAATTTATTGCGTTGTGCAAAAGCGGGGAGGGTAATAATAAGCAATATTACCGGGAGGAGTTTTTTCATGAAATTGTTTTTGTGAAGGTATTCTATTTCTAGCCAAGATTATGCCAAAGAAAAGCCCCATCCTTTTCAGAATGGGGCTTCTTATTACTAACAGCTAATAGCTCATGGCTAAAAGCCTGTTTTCTTACTCTTCTCCTATCTTCACTTTACCTTTTTGTTTGGCTATCACTTCTTCTGCAATGTTGTTTGGTGCAGGAGAATAATGGCTAAACTCCATGGTAGAAGTAGCACGGCCGCTCGATAATGAACGCAACTGCGTAACATAACCAAACATTTCACTCAATGGTACTTTGGCTTTAATAACCTGCACACCATGTTTGCTATCCATACCTTCCAACATACCACGACGACGGTTCAGATCACCTGTTACGTCACCCATGTACTGGTCTGGAGTAAGCACTTCTACTTTCATGATCGGTTCCAGTAAAACAGGTTTTGCTTTACGA
>JANOUJ010000129.1:0-8185 GCA_031416815.1 Chitinophagaceae bacterium | reverse complement strand
ATGTCGAAGTTCTTGCCTTCGACCTTCACGCGCTTTTCCTGTTCGCCGGCCTTGGCAAAGCCTGCCTTGTCCTTTGGCGCATCAAGGGCCGAGAGAAAGCCCGCCTTGATGTCCTGCAAGGGCACGAATTTTTCCGGGCGGTTGGGGCCTGCCATGGCGGGGACGACGGATGCAAGGTCAAGTTCAAGTTGAGCTTTCTTTTTAGTAAGCTCCGCAATTTTTTCTTCCAACTGTTTAAAAAGATTTTTTTGCTTTGTCAGTTCCTTTTTTAATTCCTTATCAATGCCGATGTTATTGGATACAGGTTGAGAAACTGGTTTTGGTTGTTCTGTTTTTGCAACTACTTCTTTCACCGGTGGCTTGCCTTCCTTTAATAAAGCTGCATCAGCTTTTGCTTTTCGTTCTTTCCAATCCTCATATTCGGCATACGTGCCTTTAAACTCACGAATCTTATAGTCTTCAATATCCCATATTTTATTGGCAATGCGGCTGATGAAATACCGGTCGTGACTTACTAAAACGATGGTACCTTCATACTTATTTAAAGATTCCACCAGCAGATCAACCGAGTGAATATCCAGGTGATTGGTAGGTTCATCCAGCATTAAAAAATTGGCTTTGCTGGCAATGGTTTTTGCCAAAGCAACCCTGGCTTTTTCGCCTCCGCTTAATACTTTAATTTTCTTTTCAACCGCTTCGCCACTAAATAAAAAAGCACCCAGCAAACTTCTCAACTCAAGATCATTTTTTCCGCTCCGGGCTTCTTTCAACTCTTCCAGTACATCATTATTTTGGTTCAATGCTTCCAACTGGTGCTGGGCATAAAAAGATTCTTCTACATTATGTCCCCATTCACGCTCCCCATAAAACGGTTCGGTATCAGCAATAATTCTTAATAAAGTAGATTTTCCTTTACCATTAGCACCTATCAATGCGATCTTATCGCCACGGTCAATTTCAGCACCGGTATCTTCCAAAATTTTTGTTGTGCCAAAACTTTTGCTTACATGTTTTAAAGTCGCCACAATTTTGCCCGGTGTTTTATCAATGGCAAAATTGATACGCATATTGGGGCGTTCCAATTCAACATTTTCAATACGATCTAATTTTTCAAGCCGCTTAACAATACTCTGTGCTGCGGCAGCTTTACTGGCTTTGGCTTTAAAGCGCTCCACAAAGCGTTCGTTCTGCCTTATATAATCCTGCTGATTTTCATATGCCTTCTGCTGCATATCAATACGCAGCGCTTTCTCCTGTTCGTAGTAGGAATAGTTGCCTGTATAAAAATGTAATTCTCTTTGATAGAGCTCTACGATTTTATTTACCATCCTGTCTAGAAAAAAACGGTCATGCGATACGATCACTACAGCGCCGGGATAATGGATCAAATATTTTTCAAGCCACTCAATACTCGGCAGATCCAGGTGATTGGTAGGTTCATCCATCAGCAACACATCGGGATTCATCAAGATCATTTTTGCCAACAGCACACGCATGCGCCAACCACCACTAAAAGTTTTATATTGCTTTCCCAGGTCGGCATTTGCAAAACCAAGCCCCTGTAAAATTTCTTCGGTGCGGTGATGTATGCTGTAACCATCCAACACTTCCATTTCATGCAATAAGTCCGCGTATTTATCAGCAAGGCTTTCATCACCAGTCTTTTCCAGTTCATGGCCTAATAGTTCCAGCTCCTTTTCTAATTGCTTTACTCTTTCAAATGCACCCATCGCCACTTCTAAAATAGAATCTTCGGTATCAAAACCAAGGAGATCCTGGTGTAAAAAACCGATCGTGGTTTCACGCCCTTTTTCTACAGTGCCTTTTGCCGGGCTATACTGACCGGTCAATACTTTAAGCAAAGTAGATTTTCCAGTACCATTATAGCCAATTAAACCAATACGTTCGTTGGGTTGAATGTGCCAGGTGGCATCTTCAACGATCGTTCGGGCACCAAACTCAAATGTTACATTTTGTAATCCTAAAAGCATATAAAAAAATCAAGGCGGTTTGTAATCAGCGGCAAAAATAACGAATATCGAACCTTAAAGCATAATTCGTGTTGTTATATCAAAAATTAATTGATCTAGGGCATCAATGTATTTACTGAGTAGTTAGCTTTGTAGAAAAATGAGTAATATGAAAAAAGCCCTTTTAGGTTTATTGATCGTGATTCTTGCAATTGCGGGGTACGTTTGGTATAAATTTAGTAATGCAGGAGGTGACGGCGGGGGAACAAAACAGGTGGCCCTCACTTTAAAAAAGCATTCCGATACTTTTAACCTTGCTGTTGCAAATGCAATGGGTGCTTATTTTGATATGTCGGCAGCTTTTGTGGATGCTGATATCGCAAAAGTTAAAACCAGCGCAGGCAAATTTATACAATTGCTCGATACAATTCCCATGGATGAACTAAAAAATGATACGGCCAATATTTATGCTGTTGCAATGGGAACTTTTGAAGGTATAAAAAGCAACGCACAATCTATTTTAGCAATGACGGACATACAGGAAATGCGTAAAGATTTTAGTATGGTGTCGGAAAATTTGTATCCCTTTTTTAAAATAATAAATTACGAAGGAGAAAAGATGTACTGGCAAAACTGTCCTATGGCTTTTGGCGATGAAAAAGAAGCAAACTGGCTAAGCAAAACCAAAGAAGTTATTAATCCATATTTAGGAAAAAATCATCCTGAATTTAAAGCAACGATGCTGCATTGCGGTATGGTAAAAGATACGATCAAAGCACAATAATGATACTGATTTAATGCCGGCAATTAAAGTAACTATGAAAATTTCCCTTCTTGTTTTTCTGTTTGTTTTGAGTTCAGTTACCGGGTTGGCGCAAAACAAATTTACCATAAGTGGATATATCAAGGATTCTTTGAACGGCGAAACACTAATAGGCGCAACCATTGCAGTGCAGGGACAAACAAAGGGTATCAGTAGTAATTTATATGGTTTTTATTCCATCACACTCGACGAAGGGAAGTACATACTCATCTGTACTTTTATTGGCTATCGTATAAAAGCCGTTTCAATAGATCTGCGGGCCGATACAAAGATCAACTTCGATGTTTTACCAAGATCTTATTTGGCAGAAGAAGTGGTGGTATCTGCAAAGAAACGTGATGCCAATGTGAAGAATGCACAGATGGGTAAATTTACGCTACCCATGGAGCAGATAAAGTCAATCCCAGCATTTTTAGGCGAGGTGGACCTGCTAAAAACTATACAATTCTTACCGGGTGTACGTAATGCAGGCGAGGGTAGTGCAGGCATTTATGTACGTGGTGGCGGGCCCGATCAGAATTTAATTTTGCTTGACGATGCACCCGTTTATAACACGGGTCACCTCTTTGGTTTTTTTTCCATCTTTAATGCTGATGCCATAAAAAATGTAACGCTTATTAAAGGCGGTATGCCTGCACAGTATGGCGGGCGCTTATCCAGTGTGCTGGATGTTTCGATGAAAGAAGGAAACAATCAGAAGTTTCAGGTAGATGCAGGTATTGGAATTATAGCTTCACGTCTTTCCATACAGGGTCCGCTTAAAAAAAACAAATCGTCTTTTATAATTTCTGGCCGCCGTACTTATATAGATGCCATTGCAAAGCCATTCATGAAATCGGGCAGCCAGTTTAAAGGGAGCGGTTATTATTTTTATGATCTGAATGCAAAGGTCAATTATATTTTTTCTGATAAAGACAGGCTTTACCTGAGTGGTTATTTTGGCCGGGATGTTTTTGATTATGTAAACGGAAAGCAGAGTTTAAAATTTAATATCCCCTGGGGAAATAGCACCGGAACCTTACGCTGGAACCATGTTTTTAATAATAAACTTTTTGGAAATACCACAGTTGTTTACAACGATTATAATTTTAGCTTTAATGCTGCTCAAAATGATTTTGAATTAAAACTAGCTTCCGGCATCAGGGATTTGAGTTTAAAGCAGGACTTTGATCTTTATCCTTACACAGGGCACAAACTGAAATTTGGAGGCATTTATACCTATCATAAATTCACGCCTTCTGTCATCAGTGGTAAACAGGATTCTACTGTATTTAAACCCAATAACGCACAAATTAAATATGCACACGAAGCTGCTTTGTATCTGCAGGACGATTGGGAGATCAATGAAAAAATAAAAGTTCATGCAGGATTAAGGTATAGTTTTTTTCAGCAGACAGGCCCTTATAAAATTTACCAGACCGATGACAATGGAAACCGCACCGACAGTACCGTTTTTGGAAGAGGTAGGGCTGTAAAAAACTATGGCGGCCTGGAGCCACGCTTTACCATACGGTACGCATTGGATGATGAAACCTCCATTAAAGCGTCCGTAACCCGTAACCTCCAATACATACACCTGGTAAGTAATGCAGGAACAACTTTGCCCACCGATATCTGGGTGCCGAGTACTTATAAAGTAAAACCGCAGATCAGTTGGTTGTATGCGGCTGGGTTGTTTAAAAACTTTAAGGACAATATGTATGAAACGTCTGTAGAACTGTATTACAAACAGATGGATAACCAGATAGAATATAAGGAAGGCTATGTACCCAGCAGCCTGGATGATACGGAAAATTCTTTTGCTTTTGGAAAAGGATGGAGCTATGGTGCCGAGTTTTTCATTAATAAAATCAAGGGCCGTTTAACAGGATGGATCGGGTATACGTTAAGCTGGACCTGGCGTAAATTCGCTGCATTAAATTTTGGAGAAAAGTATCCTGCAAAATACGACCGCAGAAATGATATGAGTGTAGTTGGCATTTACGAACTCAATAAAAAATGGAAATTGTCCGCCTCCTTTGTTTTTGGTACCGGCAATTCAGCAACTTTGCCACAGCGGTTCTATATTGTGGGTGGCATACTTACGCAGGAGTACAGCCGCATTAATGAATACCGCTTGCCATCCTACCACCGGTTCGATTTTTCAGCCATCATGACTCCGAAGAAAAACATAAAACGCAAATGGAAAAGTGAATGGGTTTTTAGTGTGTACAATGCATACAACCGTAAAAATCCTTATTTTATTTACTTCGATCAAACCGGCAGCCCGTTTAATGGCACATTGGAGATACAGGCAAAACAAGTTTCTTTGTTTCCGGTAATACCGGCCATTACCTGGAACGTAAAATTCTAAAACAAAAAAAGCACCAGTGGTGAACTGATACTTTTTTATATATTGAAAGATTGGGGGTTATCGTGTAAATGTCTGGTACCGCTCCACATAAGCACCGGGGAAGGCAGGATCAGATCCTTTTGAAACCAAAGTGAACAAAACGTCTGTCAATGTGATCATTGTCCAGTCATAACTTTTAGGAGATGAATTTGTAACCAGTGTGCCAGCTCCTGCAAATTCATAAGTGCCGATATCCGAAGTAGTGCTGTTAAGCTTATATTCAAAACTTTCATCCGCACCAAATCTTACAAAATTTTTGGGCTTGGGAGTTGATTTGATGATGGTATCTTTTACAAATACGCCATTTTGAAAGATCTTAAGCTGAACTCGGTTTATAACCCATTCACCCACTACCATTTCTTCTTTCGGTAATCCGCCACTGGTATCTGCCTTGGCACAGCCACCTGTAAAAACAGTAACGGTAAATAATATTATTAATAAAATGAAGGTGGTATACGTAGTTTTCATTCAGAATAAGATAATTGGTTGCTTTTATAACGTACAACCAGCTATTTTATTGCTTTATTATCGGCTTATGCATAAATCGAATTACCCCGCTCTTTTGCAAATCGGACGAAATGCGTACCTCATACCGGTTATCGCCATCATTTACTACCATTAAAGCCGTATTTGGAGGGATTGTACCCAGGTTTTCGGCATACATTATAAGTTCATTTAATTCTTTGTCCTTATTCACTTCAAGTTTTAGCCTGAGGGCCTTATCGCTGAGACGCTTGTGAGACAGTATCAACTGGCCATTGAAAAAAAGCGAAATGCTGTCACCATCTATTTCGCCATTGTCATACAGATCCACGGTAAAACTGGCATTGTCAATTTCGATGGTTTTTAAAAGCTCACTGTTTCGTTTTTTATATAAGGCATCTGCATTTTTGGTTGAAAGGGGATCAGGCTTTATAACTTGCCTGGTAGGCGGATCTTCGGCAACAACTTCTTTTGGGGGTGTATTTGTGTTTTTATCCTGGTTGTTTTTTACAACCGGTGGTTCAACAATTTTTTTTGTATCCTTTTTTACCAAAGGCGGTATAACTTTTTTGGGTTGAACTTTTACAACTGGCGGTGAGGTTTGTTTAGGTGTGTTTTTTACCACCGGTGCTGCAGGTGGTGTTGTTTTCGCTTTTACTGCAGGGGCAGATTTGGTGTTTGGCTTGTTTAAATAAGCCGCATTTTTCTGCAAAAGCCTACGTGATAAAACTGTTGTACCAAATCCACAGTCACCATCCTGGTTAGGAACAGGCACCCAACTACCTTCCAGCGACAGATCATCACCTTTTTGAAAATAAGTTAAACGATGAATTTGAAAACAGTTGCGAATGGTTACCGGTACATTGGTCTTGGTACGTTCTGTTTCTTTTACTTCAACTGATTTAGTGGCCTTATTGATCGTTCCGCTTAACTTGCAAATGGTATAATAGCGCTTGCCGCCATCGCTGAAATAGGTATAAGAATAGCCCGAAACTTTGTTGCCGCTGCTTTCCAGTTCCAATACATATTCGCAGCGATCGCCACCCCAGCCTGTAAAGGAAGTACTCTTGTCTATAAATTCGCCTTTCCATTGCCCGGTAAAATTTTGAGCAAATAATTGAGGGGTGAAAAAGCTCAGTACTATCAGGGGTATAATTTTTTTCATTTTTATTTATTAGATCTTGTCAAATAAATTTGACCACTTCCACATTTCACATCTTCTGTATACCAGTCTCCTTTTAATTCAATATATTTTTGTTTCTCTGTATAGTATAGTTTCATTAGCTGCAAACAGCCGCCAGAATTACTAAAGTCTCTCAAAGTCCTGGTTTCTTCTAAAAGCAAGATATTTTCTTCATAAAATCCTCCTCTTAAAACGCATATAGCAGTGTCTCCTTTCTTTTTTGAAAATTTATATATCGTCTTACTCACACCTTCAAAAGTAGTGTCATCGATCTTTGTGAATTGGATAAAGATCTGAATTTTATCTTCCGGCCGGTCTTCATTATAAGTGAAGTAACCCTTCCATTCCCCTTCCAGTGATTGTGAAAAACCAATAAAAGGGATTAAAAACACACAAAAGAAAAAGGTTGTCTTTTTCATTCTTTACAAAGATATTTTAGATAAATTTTTCCGAAGCTAATACTTCGTTAAATTTGCAGCCTGGAAATAAGATATTAGTTAATCAGTAATTTTTGAAGCATGCACTTAGCACTTGTATTTAATGGCTACCAGCCAATAACTAATGATCAATGACTTTTCAATTAAAGATATGATAAAGATAACATTACCTGATGGGGCAGTAAGAGAATATGAAGCAGGGGCTTCTGCGTTTGATGTTGCAAAATCCATCAGTGAAGGATTGGCAAGAAAAGTTCTGGCAGCCAGCATCAATGGCGAGGTTTGGGATGCCCACAGGCCCCTTAATAATGATGCATCGCTCAAATTACTTACCTGGGATGATGCAGATGGTAAAGCTACATTCTGGCATTCATCTGCCCACCTGATGGCAGAGGCGGTGGAAGCGGCTTTCCCCGGTGTTAAATTCTGGGTAGGCCCTGCTATTGACAAAGGTTTTTATTATGACATGGACCTCGGCGATAAAAAAATTACCGAAGAAGATCTGCTTTTGCTGGAGAAAAAAATGAATGAACTGGCGAAGCAAAAAAACATGTTCGTTCGTAAAGCAATGTCAAAGGCAGAAGCTATTAAATATTTTACCGAAAAAGGCGATGAATATAAATTGGACCTGTTGAGTAATTTAACCGACGGTGAAATTACTTTTTACACCCAGGGTGGTTTTACCGATCTGTGCCGTGGGCCACACATTCCCAATACTGGTTTTATAAAAGCGATCAAACTTACAAGCATTGCAGGTGCTTACTGGAAAGGCGATGAAAAAAATAAACAGCTTACCCGTATTTATGGTGTTACATTCCCTGAGCAGAAAGAACTGGATGAATATGTGCTGATGCTGGAAGAAGCAAAAAAAAGGGACCACCGAAAACTGGGTAAAGA
>JANOUJ010000128.1:0-4568 GCA_031416815.1 Chitinophagaceae bacterium | reverse complement strand
CTGCATTGGAATGGCAGCGTTTGGCAACAGTTTCCTCCATTATATCTCAGTACAACACTGGATGATCTCCGTGACGTGGAGGCTATTGCTACAAATGATGTATGGGCGGTGGGAGCCTATAATAATTTTGCTACTACCAGGGCCGAAATTATTCATTATGATGGAACGGCGTGGACAAATCACCCGGTCCCTTTGATCACCGGAGGTTCATGGCTTGATGCTATTCATGCAGTGAGCCCTACAGATATCTGGGCTGTGGGGGGTAAATCTGGTTCACCCTTCAGGCCTCCCTATGTAATGCATTACAATGGTAGTTCCTGGACAGAGATGATCGTTCCTTCCAATGTTTTCCGTAGCTACTTTGTTGATGTGGACGGCATATCCAATGATATTTGGGCTGTTGGACATTGGGGAGTTGCTTATGGTGATTACCATGCTCTGGCCATGCACTGGGATGGAAGCAACTGGAGTAATATCAGTTTGCCATCATCACTGGTAACTCCATTATCCGAAATACTCTCAGTAAAAATGATTGCACCCAATGATGTTTGGGCAGTGGGTTATTATTTAACAGGCGGTGGGTTTAATATTCATTGGGATGGCAGCACCTGGACAGAAATCACACCATTTACCGGAGGTGGTGCTTATGCTCCTCTTTCAACAAATAATATATTTTCTGTGGGTGGCGAAATTTCTCATTGGAATGGTACAACCTGGACGGTTGTTGATTCACTCTTACAATTATCTGATCCCTCATTGGGATCTGCAGTTGTGTTTGCTAACGGTGAAATATGGGCGGGAGGGAGAACAGTTGATGCATCCGGCAATTTCTTTTCACTCATTTACCGTTCAGTTAATAATACACCCTTATTTACAGGCGGTACTACCCAATCATGGAATGTGTCCTCCAATTCAAATAATAATTCTCCGGGCATTTTATTTTTAACTACAGATGCTGATGTTAGCCAGATATTAACCTATACAATTATTACAGCCCCAACCCATGGCACATTAAATGGCCTGCCGGCCACAGCCATTACAAATAATGGCAGTGCACTGCCAACGGGTATTAGTTATACACCTGTACCGGGTTATGTGGGGACCGATCAGTTTGTAATAAGGGTAGCTGCAGGGCCGGTTATGTCGCAAACAACAATCAACCTGAATGTTGGTGTGGCTTTACCAGTTTTACTTACTAATTTCCAGGTAAGTAAACAGGGAGCCAATGCATTACTCACTTGGAAAACGGCATCAGAATCCAATACATATAAATTTGAAGTTGAACACAGTATTGATGGAATTCATTTTGCCACAGCAGGTTCTGTAAATGCACAAGGCAGCAGCAGCATAGATCATTTTTATACATTCATTCATCTCTCACCATTGCCTGGGCAGAATTATTACCGTTTAAAATTAATTGACCTTGATGGAAAGACAACATTTTTGCCGGTAAAAACTCTTCTTTTTGACGCAGGAATGCTGGCTCCAATTATTCTGTTATCGAACCCCGTAATTAATAATAACATTCATGTACAAGTAAATGCAAAAGGTTTAGTTCAATTTAATTTTTACAACCTTCAGGGACAAAAATTACTTACAAGAAATATTACCAATACAGCCTCTGGAAGCCGGTATTTTATAAACTTACCACAAGCTGAAACCGGCATTTATATTTTAGAAGCAACCATCAACCAGCAACGATATACGCTTAAATTACTATTGCAATAAGTATGAATGAATGGATTTAACTTTTGAATCAAAGCTATTATGAATAGTTATGAAAATTACTTACTGCCCGGCTTTACCGGTATCGCTACAACGGCTGATGAAGCATTTGATCAGTTGCAATTGCGCTTTACACAAAATTATGATCAGATCTTCTTAAACGACTTTGCAGAAAAAACCGTTGTCATTATACCGAGCCTTTCGCTCGACAGGGAAATGCTGAAAACAGTACGGGGGGCGATTTATTACGAAGAGCGTATGTTGTGCATGCTGCTGTTGTTGCGCATGCCACGCACCCGTATCATTTATGTAACCAGCGTACCGGTCGATAACAGGATCATTGATTATTACCTGCACCTGCTGACCGGCATTACCGCCTATCATGCAAAAGAACGCCTTACCCTCCTGAATTGTTATGATGCCTCTGCAAGATCACTCACAGAAAAGATACTGGAAAGGCCGCGGTTGATAAAAAGGATAAGGGAACACATTGTTACATTGGAGATGACGCACATGGTATGCTTTAATGTAACCGGCAAGGAGAAAGAACTTGCACTGGAATTGAACATCCCGATATTTGGGTGCGACCCGAAATTACTGGGACTGGGAACAAAAACAGGTAGTCGTGGCTTATTTAAAAAAACAGGCATCCCATTACCACCTGGTATTGAAAACCTGCAGAATGAAAATGATATCATTGTGGCATTGGCTCAGCTCAAAAAAAATAACCCTTCGCTAAAAAAAGCTGTGGTGAAAATGAATGATGGTTTTTCGGGTGAAGGCAATGCGGTTTTTTATTTCAATGAGCTGGATGCCTTTGACGAGCAGCTGGAACAGCATATCTTTCGAAAATTACCGCAGAACCTGAAAATTGTAGCCCAGGCTGTTACCTTACGCAAGTACCTGGATAAATTCAATAGCATGGGCGGGATTGTTGAAGAATTTATAGAGGGCAACCATAAAGAATCCCCATCTGTTCAATGCCGCATCAATCCATTGGGTGATGCGGATATCATTTCAACACATGACCAGTTCCTCGGTGGCGAAAGTAACCAGATATTTTTGGGTTCATCATTTCCCGCAAATGCTGAGTACACCACAGAGATCTCTGCAATGGCCAGGATGGTAACCGATGAATTGCAGGAAGCAGGCGTTCTGGGCAGGTTCAGCATAGATTTTATTTCGGTAAAACAATCAACCGGTTGGCAGCACTACGCCATCGAGATCAATTTACGAAAAGGCGGTACCACGCATCCTTTTATCATGCTGCAGTTCTTAACCGGCGGCACGTTCGACTGGAAGTCGGGTTTGTATATAATGCCCGATGGACAAACGAGATGCTACTTTGCTTCTGATAATGTAGTGAATGAAAAATATAAGGGTTTAGCACCACAAGACCTGATAGATATCGCCATGTGCAACAAGATTCAATATAACAGTACAACGCAAACAGGAGTGATGTTTCACATGATCGGAGCTTTGTCACAGTATGGAAAACTTGGATTAGTATGTATTGGTAAAACTCCGGAAGAAGCAAAAGCATTTTATAATAGTACGCTTACTGTGCTCGATCATGAATGTGGCAATTGATCAGGGCAGAAATGAAACGTCAAAAAGGTAACCCGTTTCTAATAAAACATATTTCATATTCTATACTGTCATGATCTCAGTCATAAACTGTTGACTAGGTATTGACTAAATTTATACTAATAAACAATAACAGTTAAAATATTAAATTATGAGAAATAGAAAAACAATGCTGCTGTCTGCCCTTGTCATTTTTATGACAGCATGTAACAATAGTGAACAGCAAAGCAGTACTGCAGCGACGTCGACTGAAAACACAACCGCAACGGGTCAATCCGGTGTACAGGATGATGCCTCTGCCAAAAACGTTGTGCAGGTTGCTGTTGGCAGTAAAGACCATACTACTTTGGTAACAGCTGTAAAAGCGGCAGCGCTGGTTGATGCATTAAGCACTACCGGGCCATTTACCGTATTTGCACCCACCAATGCTGCTTTTGACAAACTACCTGCCGGTACGGTTGATGGTTTATTAAAAACAGAAAAGAAAGACGACCTCACAGATATTTTGCAATACCATGTTTCTCTGGGTGTTTTCAAAACAGAAATGCTCCAGGAGGGACAGTCAATCGGACAGGTAAATGGAGGCAACATAACCATTACCAAAAAAGCAGATGGCATTTATGTGAATGGTACAGCAAAGATCATTGCTTCCATCCCCGCTTCAAACGGAATGATACATGTTATTGACGGAGTATTGTTACCACCCGCTGCGAAATAAGTTTATTGTAATGGAAACCAAAGTAAAAATCATCTGGAAGAGTCCGGTGCTTTTTTTTATAGGGTATTAAAATATTTTTCCGGAAGAAGAAGCCTCGTTAATAATTTTTATCTGCATTACTGTTGAAATACTTTTTGCCCTTTGTTTTACCAGCTCGGCAGTTTTGCCTGTAAATAATTCATCAACGGAACTGCTGAATAAATAATTCCATTGTTTGAAATGCGCTTCTGTCAATGGGAAAAGGCGGTTGATATGCTTGTGCAGTTCCATTGGGTTACCGGTATAAGCGCCGGTGTAAAAAAGCATGTTCTCAAAAAAATCGTACATGATAGGCAAGTGTTTTTCCCAGTTCACTTTAGCTATATCTGAAAATATAAAACCGATCCGTTCGTCTCTTTTTATTTTACTGTAAAACAGATCGACCAGTATTTCTATATCTTTTCTTGAGACAATGTCATTTTTCATAGAAGGGTATTTAATGTAACAGGGTATAGATCTCCCGCAATTGCTCATCACTGCAATGCAGTTGCAGCAATGG
>JANOUJ010000127.1:0-15358 GCA_031416815.1 Chitinophagaceae bacterium | reverse complement strand
ATTTTTTTCCGGTTGGTAAACAGGCAACCGTAAAAACTGCAATAAACGGCGGACTCTTCATTAGCCCAAGCACATTTCGAAACGAGCTTTTTCAAATTGGAGGATACAAACTTTTACGTGGTTTTAACGAAGAAAGTATTTATGCAACTCAATATGCTGTGCTTACCGCCGAGTATCGCTACCGGCTTAAACTGAATTCTTATATGTTTGGGTTTATTGATGGTGGTTGGGTCAAAAATAAATATCAAAGCGTAAACCTGAATAATAATTTCATTGGTGCCGGCCTGGGGCTTGCATTTGAAACCAGGTTTGGATTATTGAACATCAGCTATGCTGCCGGCAAGCGAAACGATGTAAAGTTAAACCTGCGGGAAGCATCCAAAATACATTTTGGATATGTCAATTACTTTTAAAACTATCAGTCCCAGCGTCTATTTTTGCAGTAAAATATTTAGTTAGTGAAGCCGATCTTTTTCTTTGGGTTGTCCGTATTCATTTTTTCTGCCTCGCTATTTGCCCAAAATGCCGATACAAACGTTTATCTAAAAGATTCAATAAAAGCCTCATTTATTGCCGATTCTGCCGGCGCCGTAATAAAAACGGATTCAATAAAATTAGTTGTTGTGGATAAGCCTGCCTTTGAGCTGAAAAACAAATTAATAAATACTGAAGGCGAATCTGTTTCCCTAACAGCGCAACTGAAAAAAACTAAATCAAAGGACGCTTTTTTTTACCTGTTGGCAGGTATGGTATTACTGCTGGCATTTTTAAAATTTTTTTACAGCCGTTATTTTTTCAATTTATTCAGGGTATTTTTTAATACTTCTCTCCGGCAAAATAAAATTACCGATCAGCTTTTGCAGGCAAAACTGCCCTCCTTTTTGTTCAATATCTTTTTTATTATCAGCGGAGGCATATATGTTCATGTTCTTTTGGCTCACTACCAGCTAACCGGTGATGATAAACAGTGGCTATCTATTTTCTCATCAATTGCGTTAATGGCACTAATTTATTTCATAAAATTCTGCACATTAAAATTTACCGGTTGGATCACCGGTTTGAGGGATGCGGTAGATATTTATGTTTTTGTAGTGTTCCTGATCAATAAGATCATGGGCATATTCCTCGTACCCTTTATAATTATCCTGGCTTTTTCTGACCCGGAAATTGTTAAAATTGCGGCCATCGTCTCCTTAATGAGTATTGGTATTTTTCTTTTGTTGAGGTTCTTTCGATCCTATGGACTTATTCAAAACCAATTAAAAATCAGCAAATTCCATTTTTTTTTATACATAACAGGGTTGGAAATACTGCCCCTATTGTTGATTTACAAGGGTTTAATGGGTTATTTGACTAAAATTCATTAAGTTTGCATCCCACGCAGTAAGATTATGGTAAAAAATGGTTCAACACACACTGTAACCTCTGGGAAAACAGTAAAAAAAGTACTCATTACCCAACCTAAGCCTGACGGCGAGAAATCCCCATATTTCGATCTGGCAAAAAAGTATGATCTGAACCTCGATTTCCACCCTTTTATTGTAGTTGATGGAATACAATCAAAAGAATTTCGTAAGCAAAAAATAGATATTGCGAGTTTTTCGGCTGTTATTTTCACCAGCAGGAACGCTATTGATCATTTCTTTCGTATTTGCGATGAAATGAAAGTAAGCGTATCCCAGGACACGAAGTATTTCTGTATAACAGAGGCAGTAGCACTATACCTTCAAAAATTTATTTTATATCGAAAACGAAAGGTTTTTTACAGTGCCGATGGAACAAATAAGTGCTTGTTTGATGTTATTAACAAGCATAAGGATAATGAGAAATTTCTGTACCCCTGTTCCGAATCTTTTGATAGTGAGATAACCAATTGGCTTAAAATGCACCATTGTGAATACGCTACGCCGGTTTTGTATAAGATCATCAGTAATGATATAAAAGATGTTATTGGAAGAAATTACGACCTCATTTGCTTTTTTACTCCGGGTGGTGTAAAAAGCCTGATGGAAAACTTTCCTAAATTTAAGCAAAATGGTACTGCCATTGGCGTATTTGGGGCCAACACATTTAAGGCTGCAGAGGAAGCTGGCCTTATTTTAGAAATAAAAGCACCTCAACCGCAAGCACCCAGTATGGTAAGCGCATTGGAGATTTACCTGTCTTCAGGCAAAAGGAAATGATACCGCCCAATTCCACGAATTTATCTTCCCGTTGCCCTTTATAGCTACTTCCTGGTGCATTTGTTTAAATCCCGCCCCAATAGAGCTTTGCTTTTTTTACAATAGTGAGGTTATTTTACCCCACAAGGTGGAAAAACTATAATTGAAATAAACGCATTATACACCTGAAGGCTTTATCCGGAACGAAAGCGTTTTTTTAGGTTTTTTTTAACATTTAAATAAAAGACCTGATCTAGGCACTTTTTTGCCCACTATATTTGATTATACCGCAGAATACAAAAGTATTTATTGGCCATGATTAAAAGCGAAACGCACTGATAAAGAAAGGATAAAAAAATCACATAAATTTTAGTATCCCCGAATGGCGGCGGGTTCCAAAAAATATGTTTTCGAATTTTGAGGAAAGAGGATGAGTTCTATTTTTAAACACAAATAATCATCTTAAATCACAGGATATGTAGGCTTTTTTTCAACTTTTCTTATTTATAAAAAGCGCTGTAACCCTTTACCGTGGTTAAATTGAGATAAGTTACGCTTGTTATTAACTTTTGAAAAGTTCTATTTTTTAATTAATCATTATCTGCCAAATGTGTAAATTACCCCAAAATAATTGGGTTAATGTTAACATGGTTTATTGAAGAAATTATACACTTTTTTTTGCTGGTAACTAAAAACCAACGAAATTACACTTCCAATTATCCGTGTTATTAAAATCAATCTTTGTCACCCTAAAACGTCCTCTTTAACCGGTTAGATCTATTAGTGATATTTGGTATGCAGTTTGAACTTGTAAACACAATATTTGAGTATTTCGATCGTTTACAAATTTCAGGTCTCATTTTACCTAAAAATAATTATTGAATCAATCATAAAATGATGGTAAATCAAAATAATCATTACATTTGCCCAATACCCTCAAAGTTAAAAACAATGAAGTACAGGCTGTTTTATTTGGTAGCTTTTGTAGCTATTACAACATTATCTACCAGTTGTAAAAAATCGGGTGGTAAAAGTAAGTCCAGCGGCGGTTATGCTGTTGATAAGGGGCAACTTATTGGGGCCGCACCGGCTTCTAAGTTGAATTTGGATAAGCCGAAGGGAATGGTTTATGTTCCGCCAGGCACATTCCATATGGGCTCAAGTGATGAGGATTTGAGTTATGCGCTTACTGCCAGAAATAAATCTGTCTCAATAAATGGTTTTTGGATGGATGCCACCGAAATTACCAACAACGAATACCGCCAGTTCACCAATTGGGTGAGAGATTCAATAGCTGCCAAGTTGATGGGTTTTGTTAAACAAGGAAACGATGGTAACGAGTATATTGATTGGAAGAAAGCCAACACCATTAAATGGGGGGATAAAGCAACAATGGAAAAAGTTGATGCGATTATTGTTACTCCGGATAACCGCTTGTTTGGCAAAAAAGAATTGGATGCGAATAAGATTGTATACCAGTCAGAAATTTTTGATTACAAAGCTGCCGCTCAAAACAGAGATGCAACCATTCCCCGTTCTAAATTCATCATTAAAAAATCAATACCTGTTTACCCCGATTCTCTATGCTGGGTAAGGGATTTTGCCTATTCTTATAACGAACCGATGGCTAAAAAATACTTTAGCCACCCGGCATTTGGCAATTATCCGGTTGTTGGCGTTAGCTGGAAGCAGGCAACAGCATTTTGCGAATGGAGAACACATTACCTGAACGCTTATCTGGAGTCCAAAAAGAGATCAGCAGAATCTGATTTCAGATTACCCACTGAAGCCGAATGGGAATATGCAGCAAGAGGAGGCCGTTCTCAGGCTGATTATCCATGGGGTGGTTATTATTTGAGGAATAAAAAAGGATGCCTGTTGGCCAACTTTAAACCCGGCCGAGGTAATTATCCTGAAGACGGAGGATTTTACACAGTACGAGCCGATGCTTACTGGCCTAATGATTTTGGTTTATATAACATGTCCGGTAATGTTGCAGAATGGACCTCTTCTTTATATTATGAAGGCGCTTATAACTTTCAGCACGATATGAATCCCGATATCAGGTATGATGCCAAGGAAACTGATAAGCCACGTGACAAACGTAAAGTTTTACGTGGTGGTAGTTGGAAAGATGTGGGATATTTTTTAAGAACAGGATCACGTTCTTATGAATACCAGGATACAACTAAATCTTATATTGGTTTCCGTTGTGTTGTTGATTTACCACCAGCCCAGAAAAAAAAGGGCAAGAAAAAATAAGACTATTTAAAAATTTCTAAACTTCATCATTAAATCCATTGAGAGTGCCTGACAAAGTTCACAGGTACTTTTAATTTTTGTACACTAAACTTTAAATAACCACCAATTAAAACTTTAAATTTTTAAACCATGGCTCACAACAAAAGAACCTTTTTAACTTTAATTGATGTTTTGGTAAGTGCCGGAGCTGCTGTAATCATCTTCGCTGCATGGGCAAAACTTACGCACCAGTCATATGCTGATATGATGTTAACCATAGGAATGTGGACGGAAACTGCAATCTTTCTTGTGTACGCCGGAATTGAGTGGGTTAAACCAAAGCATCACGAAGAAGACGATGAACCAGCTGATGTGGTTGAGAACCCGTCTTTAATGTCGATGGATAAAATGATGCAACAGGCTGACATTACGCCAACTAATCTTAAAAAATTAGGTGAAGGGTTTCAAAAGCTGCAAACTACTGTGGGTAATATGCATGAAATTGGTGACGTTGTTAAAAATACGGGCGATTTCAGTAATAAAACAAAAGAAGCAACTACAGCATTAGGAAATATGTCAACTGCTTTTGCAAGTAGTGCTGCTACCATGAGCAGTTTCAGCAATGCAGCAGAAAGTGCTAAAGGATTTCACGAGCAGGTTCAGGTACTAACCAAAAACCTGGGTTCATTAAATACCATTTATGAACTGGAATTAAAAGAAAGTCATAACCATTTAAAATCTCTGAATACATTCTATGGTAAATTGGCCGAAGCCAGTCAGACCATGATGGGAACTGTTGAAGATGCAGGAAAAGCAAAAGAGCAGATCGGTATTTTGGCCAATAACCTGGGTAAATTAAACTCAGTTTATGGTAATATGCTGAGTGCCATGCAGGGCGTCCGTTAATACTTACTAGTAGCATTAATGGATTTTCATAACCCTAAGATCAAACATTTTTAACTTAACAACTGTAAATTAAAATATTATGGCTTTACCTAGAGAGCCCCGGCAAAAGATGATCAACATTATGTATTTGGTGTTGACCGCTATCCTGGCGTTGAACGTATCAGCGGAAGTGATAGAAGCCTTTAAAACTGTTGATGCAAGTTTAATAAATTCGAATACCAATTTGAATAGTTCAACAAGCACAACGCTTAAATCTTTAAGTGCTAAAGCTGTTGATCCCAAAACTGCTGAGCAGGGAAGAATATGGTATCCTAAAGCAGATTCTGCAGCAAAAATTTCCGCGGCATTAAGTACTTATATAGAAGGTTTAAAAACACAGCTGAGAACAGCAGCAGGTTCTAAAGATGGGGTAACAGATTTTAAAGAAGATAACCTGGATGCTTCAACCCGTGTGTTTGAAACAGGCGGAGTTGGAAAAGTACTGGAGCAAAAACTGTTGGACTATAAAAGGGATATTTTGGCATTAGATCCTAAAATCAGTGCAGAATTTGCAAACAATTTTCCGGTTAACGTATCCGGCATAAAAGGAAAAGACGGTAATATGAAAAACTTTACACTTAGTTATTTTCATATGACACCCACCGTTGCGGCTATAACAATGTTAAGTAAGTTTCAGAACAACATTAAAAATGCAGAAAGTCAGGTTGTAAACTTTTGTCATAGTAAGGTTGGCGCTGTTGAATATGTTTACGATCAGTTTAAAACAATTATTGGAACAAGCTCTACTTATTTAATGCCAGGTGAGCAAATGACTGTTACCGCAGGTATAGGCTCATTTAGTAAATCTGCTGCACCAACTATCACAATTAATGGTGTAACACAAGGTGCCAATGCAGAAGGTGTTGCTGAAAGAACTTTTCCAGTTAACGGATCGGGTACTGTAAATGTAGTAGTAAATTATACTAAGCCTGATGGTAGTAAAGGAACTGAAACAAAGAGTATTCCATATACAGTAGGGATACCGGGTGGAGCAGCAGTAATGCTTGATAAAATGAATGTGTTTTATATAGGGGTTGATAATCCTGTAACGATTGGTTCTCCAACCGGTTGGGACAAAACCCAGGTAACTATGACTGGTGGTACCATTACCAGCGGAACTTCAAAACGTACTGTACGTGTTACAGCAATCGGTAACGCAACAATTAATGTTACTGCCAATGGAACTACAACTCCATTCCAATTCCGTATCAAACGTATTCCTGATCCAATCATTAAAGTGGGACCAAGTTCCGGAGGGAGGATGCAGGCTGTAGTATTCAGAAGTCAGCAATTTGTACGGGCAGATCTGGAGAATTTTGATTTTGAAGCAAAATTTAGTGTAACAGGCGGTACTGTTTATTTTATGAATCCAGGAGACAGAAATGTGAAGCAAATTTCATTAACCAGTGGAAGCCTTGGCGCTGCCGGTGAGTACATGAAAACCTTAGCTCCGGGATCAACTGTAGTTTTTGATAATATCCGTGTAGTAGGGCCGGACGGGCAACCACGAACGATCCAAAATCCTCCGGGATTCTCATTATTCTAAGCGTTAAATATAGAAACTATGAAAAAGAGGTATTTTAAGTATTTTTTGCTAACAATATGTTTAGGCATAGTTGTTAATATAGCAGAAGCCCAAACCAATAAGAAGAAAACCACACGTTCGTCAACAAAACGTGCCAGTACCCGTAAAACAACGGCTTCCAGAACCAAAGCAAAAGTTTCACCAACTACACCTCAGGTTGACTCCCTTGCAGTTGCTGCAGTTGCAGAAGCACCGGCTCCGGCATTTTTCAATGATAGTTTGCCTATTAAACAGGTAAAAAAATCACTGCGTCCTGATGAAGCTGTTGAAACAACCATGCTTAAGGACAGGACACCATTGGCTTATGAAAATTTAAGGGCAGATGATGCGATGTACCGCCACAAAATATGGAGAGAGATCGATACCCGTGAAAAAATAAATCTGCCGTTTAAATATGCAGCAGATGAAAACAACGGTAACCAGCGTTTTATTTCAATTTTGTTTAAAGCAATCCAGGATAGTGCTGTAACCGTATTTGACGCTATTGACGACAGGTTTACTACTCCCATGACAAGGGGAGATGTGGTTCGTAAAATGTCAGGGGATGTTGTTATTGTTCCTGTGTATGATTCGTTGGGTAATGTAGTAAAGTACGATACAACATCACGTGATATTGTACTGGACTCTTTTTACAAATTCCGTGTTAAGGAAGAAGTAATATTTGATAAAGAAAGTTCAAGATTATTTTGGCGCATATTGGGCATTGCTCCGGTAATGAATGTTTATACTTCCCAAACCAATCAGTTTATTGGTACCCAGGAATTATTCTGGGTTTATTATCCTGACATGAGACCGATCTTCTCAAAATACGATGTGTACAATGGTAAAAACTATGGTGCCAGAATGAGTTGGGAAGACCTGTTTGAAAGCAGGATGTTTTATGGTCGCATTATCAAAAGCACCATTGATAATCCTTACGACAGATTTATTGAACAATATCCTGGTTTAAGGGATAAAGGAATACTCCAATTGCTGGAAGGCGAGAATATTAAGGAAAAGATATTTAATTACGAACAAGATCTTTGGGCATACTAAAAATGCCAATGCATAATTTTTGAAAGCCCCCGATTTTTGATCGGGGGCTTTTATTTTTAAACTGATCTATAACTTATCAACAAATCAATCAGGTTAAAACTGTACAGCGTTAAGGGAATTGGCGGTAAGGCTTTGAATGATTAACTTTGTTTCGGTTTTTCATAGGATATTGGATTTTAAACGGGGCTGAATTTCTATTCAGGCCCCTTTTTATTTTTGGTAATTACTACTCAAAGTTTTTCAACACGATACCGGCCTTAGCTTTTCCTATTATGGCAGCAATTTCTTCAAAAGATTTTGACTTAATATTTTTAACTGATTTAAATTCCTTTAGCAACAGGTCAGCGGTGGCTTTTCCAACGCCCTTAAACTTTTCCAGTTCATTAACAAAAGTTCCTTTGCTGCGCAAAAGGCGATGATAGGTAATTCCGAAATTATGCACCTCATCTCTTATCCTGCGTATCAGTTTCAGGCTTTCACTATCCCAGGGTAATTTCACGGATTCTGTATCGCCCGGAAAAAAAATTTCTTCTTCATTTTTCGCCAGTCCCACTACTGATGTGCTGCCAGGTAAGTTTAAAGCTGATATACTTTGCATGGCAGCACTTAACTGGCCTTTACCGCCATCAATAATTATTAACTGGGGCAATGGTTGGCCTTCATCAAGTAATCTCTTATAGCGTCTGTACACAACTTCTGTCATGGTGGCAAAATCATTAATACCGGTCACGGTTTTCACTTTAAAGCGCCTGTATTCCGCTTTGCTTGGTTCGCCATTTTTAAAACATACCATTGCCGACACGGGATAACTTCCCTGGAAATTAGAATTGTCGAAACATTCAATATGCAGGGGAACGGCCGGCAGCTGAAGATCTGTTTTCAATTGCTGCAATACTTTTATCTTTTCATCATTGCTTTTATCTTCCAGGTTAAGCATTTTTCTTTTTCTGATCTCTTCCCTAAAGTGGTTTACATTTTTTTCGGAAAGGTCAAGCAGCTTTTTCTTATCGCCTCCTTTGGGTACAGTAATGATAATATCCTGCTGCGGAAAATCAATTGCAAAGGGCACAATGATCTCATGTGTGTTACTGTTAAAGCTGTCCCTGATCTGTGCAATGGCAAAAGCCAGTACTTCCGCTGCGGTTTCTTCCAGTCGTTTTTCAAGGAGGATGGTTTTTGTCTGCACAATAGTTCCGGCATTAATAGCGAGGTAATTTACATAAGCCATATTTCCATCTTCTAAAATGGAAAAAACATCAACTGAACCCAAACGTGTATTTACAACTGTTGAACGCACCTGGTAATTTTTAAGGTGCTCTATTTTTCGCTTTAAGATGGCAGCTTTTTCAAATTCCAGCTTTTTTACATGCTCCTGCATTTCTTTTTTAAAATGCTGTATAACCGGGGAGAGGTTTCCCTTTAAGATATTAACAAGCTGCTGCAGCTCTTCATTGTAGTTTTCCAAAGATTGCAAACCTTCACAAGGCCCCTTACAATTACCTAAATGATATTCAAGACAAACTTTAAACTTGCCCCTTTTTATATTGTTATCTGATAAGTTCAGTTTACAGGAACGCAACAGGATCGTTTGCTTAATAAAATCAAGCAATTCTCTGGCTTTTTCAACTGAAGTGTATGGTCCTAAATATTGTGAGCCATCTTTGATCTTTCTTCTTGTAAAAAACACCCGGGGAAATCTTTCGTTTTTAATTACAATGTACGGGTACGTTTTATCGTCTTTTAAATTGATATTAAAAAGTGGCTGAAACTCCTTTATCAGGGTATTTTCCAGCAGGAAAGCATCTTGCTCGTTATTGACGATGGTAAACTCAATATGGTGAATGCGTTGTACGAGCTCATGCGTTTTGTAAGTAGAAAAAGTTTTTGAAAAATAGGAACTAACTCTTTTTCGAAGGTGTTTTGCTTTACCAACATACAGCAGGTGATTGGCGGCATCAAAATATTTATAAATACCCGGTTGGGTTGGAATGGTGGCGGCAATAGCCGTAAATTCTTTTTGTGTCATTGGCTTTAAAAATCCAGGATGAATTTTTCTTCTTTCTCAATTTTTGAAACACCCATTTCGTCCGTAACAATGCTTACAATTTTACACCATTGGTTGCTTACCCATGTTAGTTGGAGTGTTTTCGTTTCATCTATTTCCTTTACCATATAGATGCGCTTTATGTTGTTGGTTTTAGGGTCTATATATATATCCCAACGCTTCAGCTTCATACTGTCTGGCAGTTCTACCACCGGCTCATACGTAAGGGTTACTGCATTTAAAGATTGATCCAAAAAGCTTTTTTCAATAAAGAGGGTAATTAAATTCGCCGAATCGATCTCCGGTTGTAGAAATTCCTGTAAAGCAGCATCCAGATCTTCAATCTTTAACCAAACGGAATCCGTTCGTTCATTTACGGTTGTGTATTTTAAAGGGTTGATACCACTTTTTTTAAGGTTAAATATTTCACCTTTAAGATAAGCTGTTAGCGGAAAAAATCTTTGTTTTTCAGTGGTACCTTTGGTTGAAGCTGATCCTGCATTCTTAGCGGGATCATTACAGGAGTATACAAACAGACTGCATGCCAACAAAGAAATGATGATTTTCATGCTTCAAATTTAAAAGGAAAGGATGGTATTGCAAAAATAGAGGTAGTTAATACAGCGACGTTTACATACCTATTGAAATAAAAACGCAACAGTACAATATTGTAGTGCTGCGTAAAGGCTTCAATCTTTTTAAATTAAAATCCCTTGGTTAAGCCAAACTTCAGGCCAATGGCGTATGGCTTTTCAATTAATGCCACATCTTTTTTATAGGTAGAATTTACCTGGTAACGCACTTGAGGGCCAACCTGTAAATTATAAGTACCCAGCTTAAAATTCATATAAGTTTCAAAACCTAAATTTAGATTGAAACGGCTAATTGATGAGGGTTCTGATACATAACTTTTAAGATCGGAGGAGATAAGATGTGCCTTACCCCCAAAATAATAAGTAGGCTGAACGGTAGCACCGGCAAACCACTCTACGTTATCCTGGCTTGACAATTTATATCCAAAACCAATTGGCACTGAAACCTGGTAAGTTCTGTTATGAAGTGTAACGGGCCTTAAAGGTGTTGTATTAGTTGAATTAAATGTATTTGACGTGGTGGATGTTCTTTGTGCAGCATAAGAATAACCAGTTGAAGGGTCATTAAGTAAAATAGTGGTTACTATCGGGTGGCTTGTCTTGTCAGCAGAGATATCATAATTTGTATAGTTAAATTGTAACCCTGCTTTTAATTGTAATCTTTTAGCAATGGCATAATTCAATCCAAAGCCGGCTTCAAATCCAAAACCAGGTTTTTGGCTGATAGAATGGTTAATATCGCCGTTGGCAAATGGCGTTGCAGAGCCCTTGGATTTAGTAGTTAATTTACGGTAGTTAACAGCAGGCGTAACATAAACCTGGTAATTTAAGCGGTCCTTCCATTTTTTGCCAGCAGATTTATGTTCCAAAGCATAATTTTCGATCCAGGCTTTTTCTTCATTTGTAATGCCACTTTTCTTTTCTGCATTTGTGGAAATAATGATTGGTTGCGCTTCTGTTTCTTTAGTTGATCCTGCTTTGGCTGCATTGCCCAAGGAAGGCAATGTAGGTTGGGCATTATCTGTTGACTGCTCATTTATATCATTCTTGCCAGGTATATTTTCAGTATCGTTGTTGTTGGATAATTTAGCAGAGCCGGCTTTGTTTTTTCTGTTATTTACAGCGATGTCAGAAAAGATCCTGTTTGATTTTATATAAGTATTTACATTTTGTACAATATCCTCTGTATTGCTATTTGATTCCGGGGTTTCAACAGTAAGCTTAACATCTGCCGAAGCAGTTGTTGTGCTTAAATAAGTAGGCCTGTTACTTTTAACAATAGTGTAGGAATAAAAATCGGTTTCATTGGTGATCACGTCTGCAAAAGCATTATGGTATTGTAATTCGGGTTGCGGTTCTGTTTTGATATAAGAAGGAACCTGGGTTTTGGTACTGATTTTTTGCAACGGGGAGGCGGTTTCTTCACCTGAAGTTTCGCTAAGTGAACTGCTGCTGTTGATTTGCCTGGTAATCGAATTTTCTCCGGTGTTTAAATAACCAATAAGTATTAAAGAACTGATCAAAAGTAAACTAATAACAACCGAGGGCCATCTGCGGCTTGGATGTAGATTATTGTAAATGCTATGCCAAACCCGTTTAGAAGGATACATGCTGAACTGATCTGCCTTTTCTTTCAGTAGTTGTTCAAATTCATCCGTGTAAAATTCTTTCTCCATCTTTAATAGACATAATAGTAATTGGCAATTCCAATAGCTGATCTGCAATGTGCAAACCAAATTGGGTTAAACAGCACCAAAAAAATTTGTTTTTTTCTTTGGTCTTTGTATTATTTTTTTCCTGATCAAAATTTCTTCCAACATAGACTTTGCCCTGGTGTACTGGCTACGGCTGGTACTCTCTTCAATATCCAGCATAAAAGCAATTTCTTTATGCGAATACCCTTCAATTGCATATAGGTTTAAAACCGTTTTGTACCCAAGCGGTAAGGACCTGATACACTCAACAACCTGTTTGGCTTGCATGATAGATGGTATCATTTCTTCCCTGATATGAATACTGTGGGCATTGGTAATGTCAATACTGTCAGAGAACTTTTTATTCTTCTTCAGGATATTAATGCAAGTATGTACCACGATGCGTCTTATCCAACCCTCAAGCGCCCCCTCATTTCTATATTGATGCATTTGCGAAAAAACTTTAATAAAGCCTTCCTGCAACATATCTTCGGCATCCTCCCTGTTTTTGGCAAACCGGTAACATACCCCCAACATCCTTGGGCTAAATCGGTTATATAATGCCTCCTGTGCACTGGCATTATTCCTAAGGCATCCGCTAAGCATAAGCTCTTCCGTCATATATCGTGCTTGATTTCCCTATAAATATAGACAAATTACTTTTAAGTAATGCTGCATAGAAGTTAAAAAAGCATCTCCAAATTTGAAGATGCTTTTTTACGTTATACACAATTAAACCTATGATTATCAGTCAATCATAATATAAATATCGATGAATCACCAATTTGCCCTTATTCCAATCAGGAAGTTACGGCCTCCGGCAGAAAAACCCGACGCAAAAGCCCTGTAGTTTCTATCAAGGATGTTATCAACCCCTACTTGAACCTGTAAATTTTTTATCACCTGAACACTTCCTTTCCAGTTTAAGGTCATCCATGAAGGCATACCATCTACTGTTGCATATTGAGCATTGTCTTCTCCATCAGCATTGTATTGGTCCAAACGTTTCCATCCATTATACAGTAGAAAAACTTCGGTGTTAAAGATTTTGTGCTTATAAGTAATAGCTGTTTTACCCATTAATGGCGGAATATGATCAAGTGGTTTGCTTGATACATTCCTGCTTACCAGCGCATAGGAACCATTCGCCTGTTTTTCATAAACAGTTGTTGTTTTGGAAGCATCTGTTTTAAACCGGCCTTTAGTATTAGAAAGTGTGCTGGTAAAAACAAGGCCTTTATAAATATCTGCCGCGAGGTTAAAAGTGAAGCCATATAAATTTGCTTTATTCACATTCTGGCTGGCTAATACCTGGCTTTTTACTCCGTTAAAAATGATAGAATCCTGGCCGTTTAATTTAAAAGGTGCTTTTAGTATGGCATTTCTGAAAAGGGTATAAAAGCCAGTTAGTTCAACAGTTACTTTGTCAGCAATGCGGTGGGCAATAGTAAGGTCAAAATTATATGTGTACTCAGGTTTAAGATTGGCATTGGGTACTACTACCTGCTTTGCTGCAGTACTTGATTCAAAAACTTTTGACAGGTCATCAATATTGGGTGCCCTGAATCCGGAGGATATGGAAGTTTTTATAATGGTGCTTTTAACGGGAGTATATACCAGGCCTATATTCCCGGTAACTGCAAAACTATTTTGCCTTACAGCGGTATCGGGCAAATTAAAAAATGAGTTGTCTTTTACATTGCTTTGCAGACTAATGAATTGAAAACGGATGCCATCATTCAACACCAGTTTTTTATTTTTGAATTTGTACAGGTGTTGGGCAAAAATTCCAAAATTGTTCATCTTGTTTTTACCATCCGGATAGCGGGTAGCTATTTTGGTAACAGCGCCTGTTGTTAAATTTGTGCTGGCGGCAGTGGATTTTACATCATTCAATTGAGCATCTGCACCAACAGTAAGTTCGCTGTTCCCAATATCTTTCCGGCCACTGATGCTAATACCAAAAACTTTTACCTTTTCAACCTGGCTTTCAAAGCGGTCATAGCGCCTGTATTCCCTTGTCTGCCTGCTTTCTTCGATGTCCTGGTAATTGATATTGGCTTTCAATGCATCCACAAAACCCAGTTTGGTTCCGTTTAATTCATAAGCGCCCATTATTCTTTTTTGAGGACCATAATACCATTCGGCAAAACGAAGGGTAGTCCCGATGGATCCTCCAAAATTTCTTATATCCTGCAAGCGGTCGTAACGAGGTACATCTGTAGTATTTGATAATTGAAAGTTCAGTGAATGAGCAAAATGCTCGTTTTGCTTGAACAATAATTTCTGAATGATATCCCATTGCTTATATCCTGAAATTTTTTGTACCCTGTCATCAGCATTTGTAAGTACTGAATCAACTCCGTTTACTTTACCAACATAAGTGCTTCTTCTCCCAAAATTGGGATATTTAGAGAGATAATTACTTCCCATTTTCATATCTCCAAAATCGCTGTAATTGTAAGACTGAAACCAAGCGAATTTTTTACCACCCAAACTTGCATCAACATGGATGGTTTTTTCATTGTTAACGCTGCTATATCTTGTAAATCCAGTGCCGGTTGTTAAGAATTTTTTATCTGCGGATAAAACAGGCGATTTGGTGATCAGGTGAACAATGCCACCGAGTGCGTCGCTGCCGAAAATGGTTGAAGAAGGACCATACATTACTTCTACCCGGCTCAGCGAATTCTGGTCGGCGGTAATTGCATTTTGTAAATGTCCGCTTCTGTAAATGGCATTGTTCATTCTTACGCCATCTATAACCAATAGTACACGGCTGGCTTCAAAGCCTCTTAATACCGGGCTGCTGCCACCTTGCTGGCTTTTTTGTACAAAGACAAAACCGGAATTAATCAATAGATCACCGGTATTCTGGCTATTAAATTTGGCAATAGTGCTTGCATTTAATACATCTATTTTTTGCGCCAGGTTTTTTTTCTTCTCAGCAAATTTGTTTGAATATACTATTACTTCATCCAGGTTTTTTTCTTTGGTAGTATCCACTTGTGCAGTTGCAAATAGGGAAACAAATAGCAAAGCGGTAAGCCATGCAAACA
>JANOUJ010000126.1:0-1777 GCA_031416815.1 Chitinophagaceae bacterium | reverse complement strand
GTAAATGTAGAAAGAAAATGAATTGGAAATGGTTTTTAAGTTTAAACAGAGTGGCAGCCTGAGCTTGTCGAAGGCGGGTAAACATCGAAATATATCGGCTTCGACAAGCTCAGCCTGACAGCTTTTTAAAGTGAGGCCCTTTCTTTATCCATTTTCTATACCCATTATATACTGGCTTTTCAACTACCAGGTATAAAATAATTGCAATTAGCCACAGTACAATAAAATTCCTGTCGGGTAATAAAAACCACTGCTTTACTTTAATATTTACATAGCTTATATGGATGAGATAAAAAGCATAGGATGCATTGCCCAGCAAAACCAATATCCTTGATGAAAAGAATTTTTGCAGCCCGGTTTGTTCGTAAATGAGCCCTGCCAAAGCAACGGTAACAAAAAAGGGAAGTACAAGCAGTTGTAAGATCATTCCTCCAACCTCATCAGACCCTTGGGCAAATGCATTGGATTGAAAAAGGCCAATGCAATAAGTTGTAATAAAGATCCCGGCAAAACCTACGAGTGTTTTAAAACGGAATTTTTGCACGAACTCCGTTTTATTATTGCGGATATATTTGGCTAACATCATACCGGCAACAAACTCCAGGCAGCGGCCGGCAAAAGTTCCGTGTATAACAAAATTTAACGGATACAACCAGCGCTGTGCGTTGCCATTTAGGTGGTGCCAGTAATAACCAATTGACCAGGTGCATATAAACAGCAATGCCAAAAAACCAAGTAAGTAAAGCAAATGTTTTTTCTGCAGCAGGCAAAGGAGTGGAGCCAGGGCATAAAATATCATTTCAATATTCAGCGACCATGCCTGGCCAATGGCATCCAGCTTGTGCAGATCGGAGAACGCATGAAAAAGTGAATATGTAAGCCAGGAAAATTGCATTTTCCCAAAATCAGGATCGAGGTAAAATGCGGTAAGGATAAGCCAATACAATGGCATGATGCGTATAAAGCGGATAGAAAAATATTTCGCAAAGCTTTTTGCTGACTTCAACGGTTCTTCTGCATAAGTATAAGCAATGAGAAACCCACTTAAAACAAAAAATAGAGAAACGCCGATGTGGAATTCATTGAACAGCCGCAATATTTCAGGATGCAGGGAATCACGCCAGTACTTTCTGTTGTGATACAGGAATACCAAACAAGCCGCCAGGCAACGAAAGCCGGTAAGTGCGTCAAAGCGGGTTGCGGTTTTGGGATTCATTAATTGAAAATAGGAAATTGTGGGAAAGATTACACCTTGTGTAAGAAAAGTTGCAGAGGTATTTTACAGCTATTAGAACGAATGCGAACGTTCTTTAAAGACCAATCTTAAAACGGGTACTGATTCTTCAACTTCCTTTTTATTGAACTTGCTTAAATACAACACAACCTCCTTGATGTTGGAATAGACTATATTTCTTTTGTGGTCGTAATACCAATCCTGTAGCAGTTGTACATCGGTAAACTTTTTAGTGTCAATGGGATCGGTTATCGTAGTGAACCGCACAATATTGCCTGCATCATCATAAATGGGCATCAGCAGGGGTTCATTGTAGGCCAAATTAACGTTTAATTCATCAGGCATTAATTTCCTGCTGCTATCAGGATAAAAGGCATCTATCTTTCCCTCCAATACATAGGGCCAAAGGGTTTCCAGTAAATTTCTCCCGTACATTTCTTTAAGCCTATCCGTTGGTTCTTTAACAGAAAGGCTGATCCTTTTTTTTGTTTGCCTTAAAAATTGGAGGTTGTTTTTTTTACGGGGGTTACTGTTGTATATATA
>JANOUJ010000125.1:0-11920 GCA_031416815.1 Chitinophagaceae bacterium | reverse complement strand
TGCAGGAAGGCATTTTTTACAGCAAACTGGTTTGCAGCTCGGCAAATGATACGGTTGAAATAGATTCCCGTACCTCGGATGCATTGGCATTGGCAGTAAGATTTGGCTGCCCTATTTACACCTACGACAATATTTTAGACCAGGCCGGAATTTTAATGGAAGATGATGGCAAAACAAAAACAAGCACACCCGTAACGTCTGAGACAGGCGGCAGTGACAATTTAAAATCTTTATCGCTTGAAGAACTGGAAGGCTTATTAACCGAAGTGCTGGACCACGAAGATTATATACGGGCCATTGCTATACGGGATGAAATAAAAAGCAGGAAGAATCGCTGATTAAATGATTGAAATGATCACGCAGATTTTTCAACTAATACAGCCATTCAGCGAAATCATTTTTAATCAAAATAATCTGTGGTTACTTTCCCCAATTGTAAAATAAACCTCGGCTTACATATCACCGGTAAAAGAGAAGATGGTTTTCATAACCTGGAAACTGTATTTTACCCCGTTCCTTATAGAGATGCACTTGAACTATTGCCCAATACAAATACCGGTTTAGCAGTTGAATTTATAGCAACAGGTATTGCTGTTGATGGAAATACTGCAAATAATCTCTGTGTGAAAGCATACCATCTGTTAAAGAAAGATTTCCCACAAATACCGGCAGTAAAAATACATTTGCATAAAGCCATACCGCTGGGAGCCGGACTGGGCGGTGGTTCGGCCGATGCGGCATTTATGTTGAAGTTGCTGAATGAAAAATTTAAACTAAACATTTCAACCGCTCAACTTTTAAACTATTCTTTGTTACTTGGCAGCGATTGCCCGTTTTTTATTATCAACAAACCCTGTTTTGCAACAGGGCGTGGAGAAATGCTGGAAGAGATCGCAGTTGATCTTTCTTCTTACACCCTTGCATTGATCAATCCGGGAATTCATGTTAACACAGGTTGGGCATTTTCCAATATCAACCCTTCCCTACCCGAAAAGTCTATCAAAGAAATCATTCAACAACCTATCTCTACCTGGAAAGACGAATTGAAAAATGATTTTGAAACCGCCGTATTCACTGCTCATCCGGCTGTGAAAGAAATAAAGGAGTTATTATATGCACAGGGAGCGCTCTATGCTGCCATGAGTGGAAGCGGCAGTACGGTATTTGGAATTTTTCCGCAGGACCCTGTGGGTAATACACCGATTGATACAACGGTCTTCAAAAACAAGAACTATTTTATCAACATAATAAATTAGTTTATCTTGCGTTAAATTTATTATCATCAACACGCTGTTAAACATATCGTCTTTTCTCTACAGCAATCTCGATCTGCTCAATCATCGAGGATAAACCCCTCGTGCCCTCTCCGCCAGCCGGCGGAAAGGATAAGACACTGTGTCTTTAAACCTATTTCTCTTTTCAAGTTTTTATTTTTTTCTTTTACATTTTTATTAAACCTGTATGAACACAACTATATCCATATCATCAAATGCCCAACAGTATTTTGACCTGGAAGAAAAATACGGTGCACACAATTACCATCCACTGCCGGTTGTATTAAACCGCGGTGAAGGTGTTTTCCTGTACGATGTTGATGGCAAACGTTACTACGATTTTTTAAGTGGCTACTCTGCAGTTAACCAGGGACACTGCCATCCAAAAATCATTGCTTCACTGATTGAGCAGGCACAAAAACTAACACTTACCTCCCGGGCTTTTCACAGCAACCTTTTGGGTAAGTATGAAAAATACATTAGCGAATATTTCGGCTACGATAAAGTATTACCCATGAACACAGGCGTTGAAGGCGTGGAAACCGCCATCAAACTCAGCCGCAAATGGGCTTATGAAGTAAAAGGCATTGCCGCCGGTAAAGCTAAGATCATTGTGTGCAATGGCAATTTTCATGGCCGTACCATCAATGTCATTTCTTTCAGCAGTGATCCTGCTGCAACCCATAATTTTGGCCCTTTTGTAAGTGGATACCAAAGTATTCCGTACAATGATCTGCCTGCTTTGGAAAAAGCATTGCAGGATGAAAACGTTGCCGCCTTTTTATTCGAACCCGTCCAGGGCGAAGCCGGAGTTGTAGTGCCCGATACAGGTTATTATACTGGTGTAAGAAATCTTTGCAATGAATACAATGTTTTAATGGTAGCCGATGAAATACAAAGCGGGCTTGCCCGTACCGGTAAAATGTTGGCATGTGATCATGAAAATGTTAGGCCCGATATTTTAATTTTAGGCAAAGCCTTAAGTGGCGGGGTAATACCGGTTAGTGCCGTGCTTTGCGATGATGAAATTATGATGACCATTAAACCGGGTGAACATGGAAGCACCTATGGCGGAAACCCGCTGGCATGTGCAGTTACGATGACGGCATTACAGGTTTTGAAAGATGAGAACATGGCTGACAATGCAGAAGTCCTTGGTGATTTATTAAGAACTGAATTGAAAAAATTAAACTCACCTTTTATTTCAATTATAAGAGGCATGGGTTTATTAAATGCGATCGTAATTGAACATGCCAATCCGGAGGCTGCATGGGAACTTTGTTTGCTGCTGAAAGAAAATGGTTTGCTTGCAAAGCCAACGCATGGAGATAAAATACGGTTTGCACCACCGTTGGTTATTACTAAAGAGCAGGTGTTGGAATGTGTGGGGATAATTGATAAAAGCCTGAAACAGCTTGCGTAAAAAGCATCGGGGCTGAAATAAAATTCAGCGGTTGTTTTCTTTTGTAAAACTGTGACTTGGCTTTAAAATACCATTTATCATGGGTGGTTATCATCTTATGGGTGGTGTTACACCATCGGCTTATTTGATGTAGCTTAATTATTTGAGGCGCATCAATGGATTTTTTAAAAAATATTTTCCATGTATTTATAGCCTGACCCGGTATTCAGCAATAATATCTTTTCATCCCGGTCTATAAATCCATCATCTACCAGTTTTAATAATGCTTTCCAGACTGCAGCACCTTCCGGTGCAACCAAAATTCCTTCTAAGGCTGCTATTTCTTTTACTCCGGAAATCATCTCCTCTTCTGTAACAGTTAATGCAGATCCGGCCGACTCTATTAATGTTTCCATTATTAGATCTTCTCCAAAAGGATTAGGTACTGCCAATCCATTTGCCAGAGATGCTTTGCCTTTATAGCTTGATGCATTTGCATGTAAACCTTTCCAGGAATAAACGATGGGTTGACAATTTTCTGCCTGAACCGCAATCATTTTTGGGAGTTTATTTTCTATCCAGCCCATGGCAATCATTTCTTTAAAAGCTTTCCAGATACCTATTAATCCCGTTCCGCCACCTGTTGGATAAACAATTACATCCGGTAATTGCCAATTATATTGTTCTGCTATTTCATAACCCAACGTTTTTTTCCCTTCCAGCCGGTATGGTTCTTTTAAAGTTGACATATCAAAAATATCCTGCTCCTGCTGCATCGTTTTTGCAAGTCTTCCACAATCACTGATCAGGCCTTCCACTAAAATCACCTTTGCTCCATACAACTCACATTCCTGCTGAAATATTTTCGGAGTATGCTTGGGCATTATTACGGTAGCTTCTATACCCGCCTTTGCACAATAAGCACTCAACGCACCACCTGCATTGCCAGCTGTAGGCACTATACAGGATCTTATACCCATTTCTTTTGCCTTAGAAACAGCTACACTCAATCCTCTTGCTTTAAAACTTCCGGTAGGATTTAAAGATTCATCTTTTAAAAAAAGTTGTGGAAAGAAATACTTTTTACCCAAAGCATGTAATTGCAAAACCGGAGTCATCCCTTCTCCAAGGCTGATTATATTTTGTTTATTAAATACCGGCAGCATTGCATGATAGCGCCACATGGTATTATCATGCTGGTCTATATCAGCTTTCGAAAATCCAAAATCCAAATCATAATCTACAATTAATGGCTTATTGCAACAGGTTGAAAATGTATTTATTATTTTAAGATTAAATAGCTGTCCGCATTTTGAACATTGCAGACCCTGAAGTAAAGAATATCGTTCTAAAGTTAGCATAGCGTTGTTTTAAAAAACAAAGCTAAAATTATGTGATAACTTTTTCATGTTCAATAAGTGATGGCTTATAACAATTGATTATAATGACCAATTGCCATCTTGATAAACAGGTTATTCATTTTATCATTTCCATTGCCCTGGCGTTGTACAAAATAAAATTCTCTTGAAATTTGAAAATCAGGAATGTTCAGTCTTACCAACTCTTTTGATTGTAACTGTTTAGCAACAGATCGCAAAGGCAAAAATCCAATACAGGTATCATCAAGTAAAAAATTCTTTAATGCCTCTGTTCCTCCTAAAACAATTCTTGTTTCCAGGTCTGATATCCTGATATTATGTTTAAGTAACCCTTCAGATACTGCAGCTAAGGTTCCGGAGCCTCTCTCCCGTAAAGCCACATCCATAGTCTTTAATTCCTGTACATTTATTTTTCGCTTTTTTGCCAAATGGCTTTTTGCCGAACATACCGGCACAACTTCATCCTTTAAAAAGAATTTATAACTAACCGAGGTAAGTTTATTTTTACCTTCAATAATACCCAGATCAATTTCCTGCTCCATTAATGCCTTCAGTATATTTTCGGCATTACGATTAACCAACCGCAAATTAATATGAGGGTAAGCTTTGTGAAAAGCAGATAAAATTGCTGGCATAACATATAATGCGACGGTGGTGCTGGCACCAACTACCAATGAGCCTTTGGCCTGTTGTTTATTTTTTACAATAGAAATTTCAAATTCCAGCCTGCGTTGAATACTCCTTGCGTTGCTGACATGCTCATACAAAATTTCTCCCTCCTTGGTAAGTAAGATAGAATTGCCCTTGCGTTCAAACAAATGGATATGATACTCCTGCTCCAGGTTTTTTATATGTTTACTCACTGCTGGCTGGCTTATAAATAACAATTCAGCAGCTTTGGAAAAACTTAAATTCCGTGCAACTTCAAAAAAAACAATATGGTTAAAACTCAGCATTAAAATTCTTTGTTTTTATTTTCAGCAACTACAAGACTGTGTTTTTGATTACTACTAATATTCTCCATCGTCCATGCTACTTTCTTTTCAAACGCATGTTGCCGCACGGTGCATTCAAATTTGGAACATATCCTGCAGGAAAATTCCATACAGCCATCTGTATGAATAAATAATTCAACAGATTCGCCAAATTCATTTTTAACAAGTTCAGAAACCGCATCTATTTCCTGATGTGCTTCATGCACATTTAAATACCAGGGTACTGTCATATGGCAATCAATATGAATGGTGCTTCCGTATTTGATCACCCGCAGGTTGTGCAGATCGATCCAGTTTACCGTGCGGTGCTCATTAAGTGTTTGTACCATCTTTTTAAGCAACTCTGTATCTGCTTCATCCATAATGCCTGCTATGGAAGATCTTAAAATTTTATAACCCGTAAAAATGATAAAAAGTGCAAAGCCAATGGCCACCACACTGTCGATCCAGGCCAGGCGGGTAAGTAAGATCAGTACCAGGCCCACAGCGATCCCTAACGTGGACCAGGTATCGCTTTGTAAATGTTTACCGGTTGAGATGAGGGCAAGTGAATTGTTTTTTTTGCCGGTCTTAATACAAACTGCACCGGCAAAATAATTAATAAGCCCGGTTATGGCCACCAGTATAATTCCATAATCAAGCCTTTTTATTGTGTGTGGATGGATAAGATTATTTATGGCTTGATAAATGATAATAATGCCGGCAATAGTAATTAAAGAACCTTCTATGGCAGCGGAAATAAACTCAGCCTTTCCATGCCCGTAAGGATGATCCTGGTCACGTGGTTTAGCAGAAACATAGAGGCTATAAACACCGATCAGTCCGGCAACCACATTTACGATACTTTCAAATGCATCGGTTAAAATAGCAACAGAACCGGTAATATACCATGCAAATACTTTTACAACCAGCAGCAAAATTGATAATGCCGCAATTCGCTTTTGAATTCTTAAATTGTACAGGCCTTTTTGCAAAACATAAATGATTGAACTGCAAATATACAAAAGCGGTGCCCATGGTCGGGCTTGATAGTGGTTGTCAATTACAACTGAATTCTTTTGTGAGGATTTGCAGCAGCGAAGGAGTAAATATTGTTGCGGATATAGTCATTATCGGTATAGGGATTCAGCAGGCCCTTCAGTTCACCGGAATTGTTTACCGGAAAGGATTTAGGCAGGTAGCCCATTCCCCAGAAACTGCCACGCTCAACCAGCAGGCAAAGCTTTTCTTCGGCCTTTATCCCTTCATCCACCAAAACAAAAGTGGGCAGGCTTTGAGATAAGGCTTCCAGCGCTTTTTGTATTTTTAAATTATAAATACCCGGTGGCTCCAGTGCGTCTGATTCAGTTTTCGTAAAAGGAGTTTTATCAATAAAACAAAGCCTGGCATTCAACTCAAATTCATCCACCATCTTTTTTACCAGCACCAAGCCTTCGTTCAGTAAATTAAAATTATACAGGTGCGAAAAATTCTTTTTCTTTTTATCAATGGCCAGGCGCATATATCCCCGGTTATCTTCAAAGGCATATAAGGCATATTTTACCTGCGGTTGTTTCTGGCTTTTGTTGTGCCGGGGCCATAGTTTTTTTATCTCGGTGCTTTCCAGCACAATGGCTTCCAGTTCCGTTGCACATTGCTTGAAAGAAACTTTATGAATGTTCCGGATAAAATGTTGCCGTTTAAGATCAGGGTCGTTATGGGTAAAATGGCTGCTTACTCTTTTTTTAAGATTTACAGCTTTGCCTACATAAATAACTTTGTCTTTGCTGTTGTGAAAATAATAAACCCCGGGCTTCGAAGGCAGTTTGTCGATCAGTTCCTTGTCCAGGTTCATGGGCAGCCATTGCTCGGCAGAACTCCTTTTCAACATATGGTCAATATGCGTTTGAGCGCCATTCAAGAGCATGTATTCAAATAACCGAACCGTTGCCTTTGCATCGCCGCCAGCACGGTGCCTGTTTTCGACTCCTATTTTCAAAGACCGGCAAAGGTTGCCAAGACTGTAAGATGGCAGGCCCGGAAAAACTTTTCTGCCCAGCCGCACTGTACATAGCTTTTTTGCAGTAAGGTCGTATCCTGACTGCTTAAGCTGGTGTTTTATAAAAGAGTAATCGAAGTTTACATTGTGTGCAATAAAAACATTTTCATTCAGCATTTCAAACAGCACATCAGCTATCTCATCAAAGGCAGGTGCATCTTCCACCATTGCATTATCGATACCGGTAAGCGATGTAATAAATTTTGGAATGAGTTGTTGCGGATTTATGAGGGTTTCAAAATGTTTGATCACCGTTTGGCCATCGTGGATATACACAGCTATTTCAGTGATACCATTTGCCGAGGCATGGCCGCCGGTTGTTTCTATATCTACAATTGCATAATTCATTGGGCATCGAAAATACTAATTAATGTAGGCACTTACGCATTTTTATCCGGGAACAATTTTGCAAATTTGAGTGTTCAATAAGAAATTTATGCAAATAGACAATTTTCCTTTTCAAACACTTGATTGGAACAGCGTACCAGCTGAAGAACACAAAAAGGCACTACTGGCGTGGCCTTGTGGAAGATCTTTCATATGGGCGTTATCCGCATACGCATGGTATCTTATTCCGCCAATTATTTTGCCGATCACTGGTGCCGGAAAGGCCATATCATTTATTGCATAAGTGGCGAAATGATAACAGAGCTGGAAGATGGAAGAGCGTTTGTTTTATCACAGGGTATGAACTACCAGGTTGGGGACAACAGCCATGCACATAAAAGCAGGTCAGCAAACGGATGTACCTTATTTATTGTAGATTAAACTGATCGTTTTCCTCTTCCTCATCAGCATGTGTAAATTTATGTACTGCATCTTTATGTGTTATCATTTTAATGGCCTGAATTAATGCAGTTAAAGCAAAAATGCCGCCGATCACCCAATTAAGATATTGCTGGCTGTTCTCAATTCTTTGCACCAGCCATTTTCCACCAAAAATAAAAACACAATTTCCTGCAAGTGTTCCAACGCCGATGCCAATTATGTAGATATTGTATTGCACTCTTACCGGCTCCAGAATTTTTTTCGTGAAAAGTACGGTGCTCCATCCAAACCAAAATGGTATTTGAACAGGATTGATGGCGCACATGAACATACCTAATAAAAACCGGTGCATATTGTTTTGCAGCATAACATTCTTTCCATCGCCGCCTCCACTGGCGGCCGCTATGAAACTACCTACAGCCAGGGCCATGATGATGATGAGCGTAAACCATTCCATAGCTTTCATCAGCTTTTCCTGTTTACGTATCCAGTCTACACCCATTAGTGAAATGCGTACATAGATCATTTCAACCAATAAAGAACCAAAGGAAAAATACATCGCATTTTTTATACTTTCCTGTATACCTATCTGCATGGCAGCCACATTTAATGTGCCCAACGGTAATGATCCGAGGAAACTTATCAGCAAACCCCACAAAAAAATACGGAATAACTTTGGCATCAGGCAAAGATAGCAAGCAGGGCTTAAAAGGTTATGCGGAGATAGAAGAAAAAAAGAAACGGCCTTATTTGGCCAATACGTTTAATGACACGGTTAAATTATCTGACATGGACACACTGCTTCCGCCAACTCCAAAATCTCTCCTGTTAATTTTAAATTCACCATCAAAAATATATCCGCCATCCTTTGCTTTTGCCCCAAATCCAAACTCAACGGGTTTAGTTACACCCTTAATGGTAAGGTTTCCAAACACGTAATACCTGCCCGCAACCGAGGACTGCGTAACTTTGGTACTTTTAAACTGTATGGTTTTAAAAACAGCAACATTAAAAAACTCGTCCTTTCGCAGGTGTTCGTCACGGCTTTCATTGTCTGTATCAATTGTAGCTGCATCAACTGTAATATCAAAAGCAGAAGCAGTTAAATTTGCAGCATAAAATTTTATGGTGCCCTTTAAGCCTTTAAAATCGCCTCCCGTTTTAATCCCAAAATTCTTGATAACAAAATGTACTTTACTGTTTGCATCAATGGGTACCAAAACTTTTTGCGCAGTAATACCCAACGTGTACATTAAAAATACACTGAGTAAACCAAATATTTTTTTCATGAACGCAATTTAATTAAAGATTTCCTTTTTTAAAGCTTTTAAAGCTATGGGCAACACCAACTGCCACACCCGACATCTTTTTTCTGAACCTGTCATTCTTATCTCCGCCGGGTGTTGTTTGCACTTTTGCATCAGAGGTATATTCGGCAAATAAAAACTGAAATGCCAGTTTCACACTCCAAGAATCGTTCCATTTATACTTTACAAAGAACTCGCTGTTTAAAGAGCCTTTATCATTATCACTTATTAGAAAAAGATTAACAGTTGTAGGTTTGGCTGTTACCGGTACACCGGTGGCAAAATTATTTGCATAATAAATGCCGTTTTGTTTTTTACCAAAACTAAAACCGATAAGATCAATATTTAAACCCGCCGAAATTCTTTTGGTAATGTTGTAACCCATGTTAAAAGTAAGATTGAACATATTTACCTGTGACCTTGGAAATAATACAGAATCAATATTCGGCAGAATATCATCAGCAAAAAAAACACCAGGGCCCGTTTTGCCGCTGGTTAAAATTGCCGGTGCAGTTCTATAGTACAGGTTGCTGCCAAAGTAAGTGGTAAATCTTGTGCCAAAGCCAGCTTCCAGCCTTTTGCGTTTACCCATTTTCCAGTTACGTACGTAAGAAGCAGAGCTGGTAAACTGCGATGAACCAACACCAAAGGTTACATCAGCAAATTGATTTACATTCCGCTGAACTTTTGCTTGTGCCTGCACCGATGATGACAAGGCCAGAAAGCAGACTGCAGAAAAAATAATGTTCTTCATAAAAAATATTCTTGGTTGAAAATTTTCATTGCTATTTCAATTCGGTATACCCAAACTGAATACGATATTGTACACACCAAATGAGTACATATTTATAATTGGCTATATCGGGCTCAGCAGACAGCTCATAATTAAATGTGCCGTTCAGGTATTTTAGAAAACCCAGGTCTTTGTAATCTACAGGAGGCATTGCATTATTACCGATGGTTTTTGAAAAATAAACGTGCAGGTCGGGTCCGTTATAAGATGTGAAATTCTTAAACACCAGGTAATACTTAGACCCAATTTTCTCAATACTTACATCACCTCTTGCCTTATCTCCAAACTCGCCACCAATTAAAGTACCGGTGTATAAAACCACCCGTTGGGTATCTGCAGGTGGCGGCGTAATAATTTCGTTACCATAAGTGGGAATATGCTGCTTTTTGCAGCTAACCACGCATATGCCTGTTAACATCAGAAAGAAATAAAATGTTTTCATAATTATAGTTTTTATAGGTCGAAATTACCACCCTGCCAATTCAATTTTTGTCGGGCAGATGACCATTCACCATTTTCACAATTCTTTTGCTTTTGGCACCACAGTTATTGGTTTAGCCGGATAAAATTAAATTTCATTTCATCAATATGCAGAAAACTCATCCTTAAACTATCGCTATCTTTGCTACACAATTTATACAGATGCGAAGATTACCATTGCCCGGAATTTGAATAATTTTAAACCCGATATCATCATCATCGGCGGCGGCCTTGCAGGCCTTGTAAGTGCCATTCATTTATCAAAATCAGGTTTTTCTGTTACCCTCATTGAAAAAAATGAATACCCAAAACACAAGGTTTGTGGCGAGTATATCTCCAATGAAGTTTTGCCTTACCTGCAGCACTTGGGTGCAGACCCTTTATCCGCCGGTGCAAAAAAGATCAACCGCTTTTTACTAAGCACCACCCGTGGAAAAACAATTGAAACCACACTGCCGCTGGGTGGTTTTGGTGTTAGCCGTTATACGCTTGATCATTTTTTAATGCAAAAAGCAGTGGATCATCACTGTTCAGTTATACAGAATACCGTTTCGGATGTGCATTTTGCAAATGATAGTTTCAAAGTTTTGACCAAAGAAGGAAATGAACTGACAGCAAAAATCGTGATAGGTGCTTTTGGCAAAAGAAGCAATATGGATATTAAATTGGAGCGGTCCTTCATACACAACAGATCGTCTTTTGTAGCGGTAAAGACACACCTGAAAGGCATTTTTCCAGATGACCTGGTAGCGCTGCATAATTTTGCAGGCGGCTATTGTGGCGTATCGCAGGTAGAAAACGGGAACCTGAATGTTTGCTATATTTCCAATTACAAAAGTTTTCAGCAGTATAAGCATATCGACAGTTTTCAACAAGAGGTGCTTTTCAAAAACAAACACTTAAAAACAATTTTTGAAAACGCTGTTCCGGTTTTTGAAAAACCGCTGACGATCAGCCAGATCTCTTTTTCAAATAAATCAACCGTTGAAAACCATATGCTGATGTGTGGAGATGCTGCGGGCATGATACACCCCTTGTGCGGCAATGGCATGGCTATGGCTATACACAGCGCTAAAATTGTTTCTGAACTCACCATTGATTATTTAAATTCAAAAATAAGATCACGACCCGAGTTGGAAGCCGCCTATGAACGACAGTGGAATACTGCATTTAAAAAACGGATAACCACCGGCAGGATATTGCAAACATTCTTTGGAAGGGATAACCTTGCAAGGGCGGTGATGTATGGACTGACGCATGTTCCAGGTGTGTTACCGGCCATCATCAGGCAAACCCATGGAAAGGTTTTAAACGTATCTACTTTATAAAGCATTTCTTTGCACGTTGTTTATTTTTTGGGGTAAAAATCATTTCATGTTTGTAAGTACAAAATACCGCAGCACCGAAGAGGAGATCATGGATGACTTATCTATGGAAGGTGAAATGCTGCGAAATACTCTGGATCAACTTGCAATCATTAATAA